>CBDUBC010000003.1:0-87793 GCA_965365285.1 uncultured bacterium | reverse complement strand
CATCAAAGCTTAAATCAAGCTCAATCCGTTCATAATTTAAAAACCTCCCTCTTATTCCCTCATCTCTTTCAGCTCTTAAAATTTCTCCACGATATACGGCCGCTGGAAAGGGGAGAGTAATATGGTATTGGTAGTCGGAACCAGGGTAATCAGGAAACTGAACCCATACTAAACCTCCTCCTATTTCCCACAAAGGCGCTATGGTATCAGGGTGAGATTGATTATACTTCGTTACATCCTCCCGAGTGATTTCGTATAGTAATCCGTCTTTTCCCAAAAGGATCTCAGCGTACGATTCGAAGGAAAAGAGAAAGCAGATTAAAAGAATTAGGTATCGAGCTGTCAAAAATTACCTTTTTATATTTCCCTCATCCTCTTCTAAAATAAGATAAAGGTCTTAAATCATGAAATTAACTATACTTCTCATATTATTCTTCTTAAGTTTTACGGTCCAGTCGCAAGGCTTAACGAGTTTACTCACAGATCAAAATTCCCAAAAAACTGAAAAAGCGCCCTTACCAAATGTAGGAGCCATGGAACCAAGGTGGTTCCTCTTTTTAGATGAGCTGAATAGGGATAACTATAAAAAAGACATTAGTAATCTAAAAATTAAACTAAAAGAGATCTACAACAATCTAGATCGAAAGCAGAAAAAAGAAATTTCTCCTGTCATTGAAAAAATTAACTTTGGTTTAGGATACTATGTTGAGCAAAAGTTTTCTGATCTAAAAAAGACATCCATTAAAATAGAAGAAGGCAAAGAGAACTATGATCTTAAAGGTTTCTATAATTTTCTAAATTCTCTTTACTCCTTGAGACTAGAGCGAAACGAACTCGAGTTTGATATAAATGATCTTGGTAATAAAATATCGGAAGATCAAAATTCTTATGAAGATCTTTTTGCTGCTTACTTAAAATTGGAAAATAATAGCTCCGCCAAAGTCATGGCCGGTTTTAGAATAATTAATATAAAAATAAAGCTTCTTATTGATAATCTTAAACAAAAAAATCAAAGAGAACTTTTTAAAGAAATAAATACGGACTATGAAAATAAAACAAAGCAGTTGAGGGAAATCGATTCTAGAGTAACCGTGACACCTTCTGATAACGTATGGGTATCCAAAAGAAAGAAAGAGTCTTCTCGTGTTCTTGATGTGTACAAGAGGTCCCAAAAAGAGAAGAACAGTAGAAGTAAGGAGAGTTATTATTTTGGAAATAAAAAATGGGAAGCTTCAGTCGAAGAGAGCTATTTTAAACTCATTGATCTTAATAATGCATTATTATCCTATATTTTTTCAATAAAAGATGGAATTTCAAATGAAGGGCTTAAAGTCATTGAAGAAGAGCTCAAGGTCAATAAACAAATTCGGGAAGAAATAGCTCGAGATTTAAAAATTTGGGAGCAAAGAATAAAAAGGCTTCTAAGGTCTCTTGAAAAAGGAAATTCAAACTCTGCCATCATTTCTGAACTAATTTCTAAAACGCAAGAGATTTCAAAGGAGCTGTGGGTGGGAATTAATCTCATCAAAGTTCTTGATAAGATTTCATTTGGTGCAGAAAGTGCACTCAAATCCAAGGCCGTCATTTTTTGGGATAAGCTGACATTTGTTTTTTCTGAATTGACTAATTTGCTATCTAAAAGCATTTTTACTTTAGGAGATGCTCCGGTAACGATCTTAGGAATAGTGAATGTCATTCTCATCATTTTTATTTCACTCTATCTCAGTCGAGGTGTTCGTTATTCTATTGACCGAATCAGCCAAAAGAAATTTGATATTAATCCTAGTTCACTCTATATACTCAGTCGACTCTCTCATTATGTCATTTTAAGTATTGGGGTGATGTTTGGTTTATCCTCCATCGGAATTGACTTTAGTAATGTAGCGTTAGTGGCTGGGGCGCTTACTGTTGGGATCGGTTTTGGTTTACAGTCTATATTCAATAATTTTGTATCGGGGCTTATTCTTTTGTTTGAGCGACCTCTTCGAGTAGGAGATTATGTTCAATTGGAGTCTGGGTTAAGAGGTGAGGTCCAAGAGATCAACGTACGAAGTACTCGGATTACAACAAGAGATAATATCGATGTACTTGTTCCAAATAGTGAATTTATTAACACTCGAGTAATTAACTGGACACTGCACGATCATGCTAGAAGAGTACACGTTCCATTTGGTGTAGCTTATGGAACGGATAAGGAACTTGTAAAAAAAGCAGTTCTAGAAGCAAGTTATATGATCGATAGCACTATAACCAATGACCCTAGAAGAGCACCAGAGGTTTGGTTAACTGAGTTCGCTGATAGTTCTCTTAACTTTGAACTAGTGGTTTGGGTCTCCGGACCAAAATCAAAGAAAGATCGAATTGATGTTGATTATCTTTGGGAAATTGAGACAAAATTTAGAGAATATAATATTGAGATCCCTTTTCCCCAAAGAGATGTTCATTTAAAGACAGTACCTAAAAACTTTATCTCTTCTTAAGTTTATTAATAACAGGACAGGCGTTACAACCATTGTTTTGGCAGGTAAAGCTAAGATGGGACAAACCTTTTTTACAAACGGTTTTTCCATTATGACAGATTACTCCTCCATGATTGGGACAACAACCGATGCAGTTTGTCGCTCCACTAGAAATTGACCTTTCGCTTTGAATGGCCGTACCGTTTTTTTCATCGATGATTCTTTGAATCTTTTGATTCATGTAGGTTTGGTATTCACGATATTCAGTACTATCATGAAAAGAAGGTTGATTATAGTTATGCCAAATGAGTAGGGCAAAAATACCAAAAGAGATAAGAAATATTTGTTTAACTTTATCGTCCATTAAACTCCATTCGCCCATAGGCATTATACCATAGTCGGCTACTCGGAGAATTAGTTGAGGGTCTAAATAAATACTATTTAAAAAAAGCAGGCACCCATACCTCTATAGGTAGGCCAAGTTTTTGAGATTTGATTATCCTTAATGACGAGTAGGGAATTAAACCGTTCGCAAACTTCACCTGCCTTAGCATGACGAAAGAAGACAGGATCACCTATTTCAAACTCTCTCACGGTCTCAAGAGGAGTTTGAACCTCTCCAACACCTTCGTTTTCTGTTAGCTTTATCCCCTCCGGTAAAAATGGTCGTGGGACCTTATCAATACCAATAGGCCCACTTGCCATATATCCTCCACCTAAACAGGTTATGAATCCCTTTTCGGGTTTTCGACAAACCTCAAGAGCATAAAAAAGAGAAGGTCTGTGCTTAAAGTTTTTATAATAATCAAATAGAGTAGGAGAAAAGAGACCGCTTCCCATTGCAATCTCTGTAACACTAGGATCGTTTTTTGTTGATTCAAAACTTCCGGTGCCACCACCATTAACAAATTCAAGTTCAATGCCCTGAGATTTAATATATTCTACGGCCTTGGTTCTAAAATCTTGAAGTTTGGGAATTGATTTATTTTTAAGCATACGAATAATAGGATTTTTTATACCAAAGGCTGGATTGTAATCGCCGAGTCCAGCGATCTGTGCTTCGTAGCCCATGACACCTTTTAATTTTGCGAAAGAATATTTTTTAGAATCCTCAATGAGCTTTTTAACATCTTCTAATTTTCGAACAGGACTTCTTAATACACCAAAATGAATACCAGGAATCTTCATACTCATATCAAGTTCAAGACAGTATGGAATTTCTATTTGAAACTCTTTGCCAACTTCATTAAGGATTTGAATATGTTTTATGCAGTCGACCATTGGGTGGATTTTTTTACCAAGTTTTATATGCGCTGCTATCTTTTTGAGTATTTCTTTTTGAGTCGTAGGGTAAGCAATGACGAGATCATCGAGATTGTGCGATGCTAAAAAGTCTGCTTCTTCTGCACTAAAGCACAGGATACCTTGATATTGGTTTGATGACTTAAGAACGTGTTCAAGTAGCGGTAAACATCTCACTGACTTAGAGGCGATTCTTATTTTTAAACCACCGGCCCTTTTGAGAATTTCCGTTATGTTTTCTTCTAGTTTGTCTAAATCAAGGACGAGTGACGGAAGGCGTTGTCCCTTAAGAAGAGTTTTGTATTTTTGGTAAAGAGCTTCAGTTGGATTTGAACTCATAGTGGCCTGTTCCCCCTATTTGAGGATATATTCTTAACACTTAAATCCATATGTATCAAAGGATAGTCGTGGACGATTCTAAAAATTTCTATGACCTCATTATTATTGGCGGTGGAGTTTCAGGATCCTTTATAGCAGATGCACTAGGCGAAAATCTAAAGATTCTCGTTTTAGAGGCCGGTATTAACTATAAGCTTAAAGAATATCCTAAACATGAAATTCATACCTCTGCTCGGATGTACTGGGGAGGAGGAATTGAGTTTAATACAGATGCTAATATTGCTCTACTACGACCAAAGGTTGTTGGAGGAGGATCTGTAATTAACGGTGGTCTGGTAGATCGTTTTGATAATATTGCCTTTGATGATTGGAGAAGAGAAACAAAAGTTGATTTTTTTAACTTAGACGAAATAACTCCTTGGTATGAAAAAGCTGAGAGTATGTTTCATATTCAATACATTCCGGAAGATGCACGAAATGGAAACGCTGAGATCTTTGCCAAGGGAATGAAAGCAAAAGGTTTTTCTATTGCACCTCTAAGAAGAGCTCAAAAAAATTGCGCCTACGAAGAAGGAAACGATTGTATTGAGTGTCTTTCTGGATGTCGGCTAGGTTCAAAACAAATGATGTCGGTATGTACTTTAGAGCGAGCTCTCGCTAAAGGTGTTGAACTCATTTCTGAATTTGAAGTAGACAGTATCGTTGATGAAAATAATTCAGTGACGGTTTGGGGAAGACATCGAAAGGAAAGAAAACTTAAGTTTCGAGCAAAAAAGATTGTGATGGCAGCAGGAGCAATCGGAAATGTGAAGTTGCTTTTTAAGTCTGGTTTTGGAAAGAAAGTTCCTGGACTTGGAAAAAACTTTTATACACACCCTCAATATATGAATCTTGGTGTCTTCGATAAAAAAATTGAATCCTTTAAAGGTGCTCTTCAGGCATGGAAATCGGCTGAGCCTAGGTTTCGGCAATGGGGCTTTAAGCTAGAGAACGTTTTCGCACCGCCAGCAGGGCTCTCTATGCTTATTCCAGGTTTTGGAAAAAAACATATGAACACCATGAAAAAGATCTCACAAATGGCATGTATTGAAGTGGCTATTCGAGATACCGAGCCTGGTTATATGGAACAAGACCAAAGAGGAAACTTTAGAGTTGTTAAAAAGCTTAACTCAGATGATAAAAAAAGAAGACAAATGGGGCTTGATATTATTAATGAAATGTTTCAACTCGCTGGAGCCAACCAAATCATTGAGGGAAAACTCCCCGTAGGTCTTCACCTCATGGGAGGATGCAGTCTAGGGCAAAATGATAAAGAATATGCCGTTAATCCGGATTTTAAACTAAATGGGTCTAAAAATATTTATGTCGCCGATTCGAGTATTTTTCCATCGGCACCAGGAATTAATCCTTCCTTGACTGTTATGGCACTATCCATGAAAGCAACAGAAGAAATAGTAAAGGGACTTTAATTATGAGTTCGCGATTTTTAAACGAAAAAGAGATGAAAGGGTTTTTAAAAACCTGCGATATCCTTCTTCCCGGTGTAGAGGGACTTCCTCGATTTAGTCATACGGGATTTAATGCTTATTTAGATGATGTATTAGAAGAGGCTCCTGAAAGTGATGTAAAAGATCTCAAAATGTTATTTGGAATCTTTTCTTGGCTTCCTTCACTCTTTATTCGTTTCATTCTAGTCCTTTCAGAAAAATCAGAGATTGGTCCAGCCTTTTGGCAAACCAATATGAGGCTAATCAATATTGGTCTTAAAGGAATTATTTTTTCACTATACTATAGTAGACTCCCTGATCACCAAAATCACGGTGCTCAAATTTTTGAACAAATTGGTTATAGGACGCAAATTCCTGGCCTTTTAGAAGAAGAGGTAAAAGAAATGAAATGTGATGATATGATGGAAGTGGCCAGAGTGGCCCAAGTTGAAATTAATCGCTTAAGTCTGTCTCAGCGTATTGAACTTATTCACAAAATGAAAAAAAATATTCTTAAAAACAAAGAACATTTTGTCGAAAAGATTCACTTTGAAACGAAAAAAACTCATACAGATATTTTGACTTCAGAGATCTTTGCAACCATCGACTTTCTTAATTACTTAGAAAAGAATGCTAAAAAAGAATTGGCGACTAGAAAAGTCACAACTCCCATTGCTCTCATGGGTAAGAAGTCTAGCGTGAGACTTGAGCCACTTGGAACGATGCTTGTAATTTCCCCTTGGAACTATCCATTTTTTCAAAGTGTTGTTCCAGCCGCTCTCTCCTTTATCTGTGGAAATGCTACAATTATTAAACCGAGTGAATACACTCCAATGAAAGGCGTAATTGAAGACCTTTTCAATCAAGCTGGATTTTCATCAAAATGGGTTCAAATTGCGTACGGAGATGGAACTGTTGGTAAAGAGCTAATTGATTTAAGACCTGATAAAATCTTTTTTACGGGTTCTGTTAAAACAGGTCAAAAAATTATGGCCCAAGCTAGTGAACTCCTTATTCCTGTTGAGCTAGAGCTTGGTGGAAAAGATCCTATGATCGTTTTTGAAGACACTAACCTGCATAGAGCGACCAGTGGTGCCCTTTGGGGAGCTTTAACAGCATCTGGTCAAGCGTGTACTTCAGTAGAAAAGATTCTAGTTCATGAAAATATTTATGAGGACTTTAAAACCTTACTTGTTCAAAAAGCACTTAAGGTTAATGCAGGAGAAGGTAAAGATTCCATGTTTGAGATTGGTCCTATGACGACTGATTTCCAAGTTCAAAAAGTAAGAGAACACCTTGAGGATGCAATTGAAAAGGGTGCAACTCTATTAACAGGGGAAAGTTGGGATAGAGAAAGTAAACTTATTCCACCGCTTGTTATTGCCGGTGTTAATGAAACGATGGAAATCTATAAAGAAGAAACTTTTGGCCCCATCCTCCCACTCATTCCTTTTAAAGATGAAGCGCAAGCTGTTTATATGGCGAATGATTCCGATTATGGACTTACAGCGAGTGTATGGTCTAAAGATATGAAAAGAGCTTATCGAGTGGCCAATGCACTTAAAGTTGGAGGAGTGTCCATTAATAATGTGATGCTGACTGAAGGAAATCCTCATCTACCATTTGGTGGTGTAAAAAATAGTGGATTTGGTCGATTTAAAGGAAAGGAAGGGTTCCACTCTTTCTCCAATACCAAGTCAATTATCGCAAACACAGATACCCACCATGTGGAACCACATTGGTATCCATTTACGAAACAAAAATATCAACTGTTTGATAAGATGACGAGCGGACTATTTGGAAAGGGTCCTTTAAGCTTTATCAAATTTGTAATTTTTGGGCTAAAGCTTGAAGGACACGCAAATAAAATCAGTAAGCAATCTTAGAGGTGTTCGATCTTAAGATCTCCCTCACCCATATCCAGAAGGACCATGGCCGGTCCTTCAAAACTTTTTGTTGTACATTGTACTTTGAAGTCATTTGAAGAAGAGTTGAAAAAAGAATCGTATAAGGCCTTATAAAGAGGAAAGATACTTTCTGTCTTAAAAGATTGAATAATACATTTTCCCATCTTTTCTTCACCGTCGACATCAGCCTGACCAATAACGCTTAAGTTATAACCTTTTTGAGTCAAAACCATTTCGAGCTTTTTTAGAATAAAACTTTGAGCTTGGTTGGTCGTTGAGTTGAGAAGAACGAGGTTTCCTCTATTTTTTGGAGCAACAAAGTTTTTTTCTACTCCCAGTGCAAGAGATGAATAAAGAAGTGCGAGAGTAAAAATAAGTTTCATGAAACCTCCTAAATTGGTTTAAACTTTTGTTGGAGAAGAGGGAAACACAACGAGGTTGGCCTTGTTTTTCTCAAAACTGAGCCCCACGTTAGTTTTTCCGACTTCCTCGATTGAGAGTATACTATAAATGCTTAAATGTAGACTCTTAGTATGCTCCAACTTTTTCTGAAGTTTTTCTTCCTCTGGATTAATAACCGATAGATTTTCTGTATTAAAGAGAAAGTCAGAAATTTTTATAAAACTAAGCCCTAAGTTAGAGTCAGAAATCGTTTTAGCTTTAAGCGAAACGACTTTACCGTCCATTGGATCTTTGTAAGATAGAATATAAAAGTTACGTCCTTCCATATGGACTATGTACATAATTTTTCTTAGATTATGAAGGCTTAGATATCTTTGCATTAAGTCAAATAGTCCATTAAAATAACTCTATGGAAGAAAATAAAATAACGCAGGCTATTTCTGATTGTAAAAATATAGAGAGTGGAGTTCTTTCAACCCATTCACTTGATCTTGAGGGCTACCCTTTTGGATCAGTGACACCTTTCGCACTTGATTTATCGCAGCGTCCGATCATTCTCATAAGTGAGATAGCGCAGCACACAAAAAACCTTATCTCAAATCCAAAATGCAGTTTAACTATTTTTAAAAATGATACAAACGCTCAGGATAATTTTAGAGTGACGGTATTGGGCGATGCCTCAGTGAGCGAGGATCCTCTCATTGCCCAAAAGTATCTTCAGTTTTTTCCAGAAGCAAAAAGCTATTTTCAGACGCATAACTTTAGTTTCTATGTTCTTGAGCCAGTCCGCATTCGTTATATTGGTGGTTTTGGTAAAATCTTTTGGATTGAAAAAGAAGTTTGGAAAGGAAGATCAGTAGAATGGCAAGAAGAGGAACAATCCATTATTTCTCATATGAATGAAGATCATAATGATGTGGTCCAGCTTATGGGAAAAAGTTTAGGTGATTCAAGTAGCGAGGTTAAAATCATCGCTTTAGATTCTTTTGGTTGTCATTTAAAAGGGGAAAATGGAATTTATTATTTTCCCTTAGATCAAGTTTGTTTAACAAAAAATCAATTAAGAGAAGCCTTTGTCGCAATTGCAAAAAGGTTAAAATCAACATGATTATCTTTGGAGATCTTTCCGGATATTATAATTCCTTTATAAAACTTCTTGAAAAGATGCCTGATGAAGAGCCTATAAGTTTAGGTGATCTTAATGATCGAGGTCCAAGAACAAAAGAGTTATTTGATTTTTTCATGAAAAATGGAAAAGTCATTTTAGGAAATCACGAACATATGATGCTCGACTTTCTTCATGGTGAAAAATATTACGAAGAGGGATTTTGGTATGAAACATGGGGAAAAGAAACCCTAAAATCCTTTCATGTCACTGATGATATCCGCGACCTTCATGCCATTGAAGAATATAGAATATGGCTAGAGGGGCTTCCTTTCTTCCTTGAATATGACGACCTTCTTCTTACCCATGCTCCTCTTCACCCCGATGTAAACCTCGATAAGGCCCTAGAGTTAGGAGATGATTATCTTTCGCATGAATGTGACTTATCGATCATTTGGAATCGAACTTATCCTAAAGAAAGACGTGAGAAGTATATGGTCTTTGGACATAATACGGCCGCCGAGGTGAGATGGTTTAAGGACGATGAAGGAACATTCGCTGTATGCCTTGATACATCCGGTTACGGATATATAACAGGAATGCATTGGCCCTCGATGAAAATCTATCAACAAGAAATCATTGATTAGCTCTTAAAGACATGAATAAAGAGTCAATAAGTCTTTTGAGAGACTCTTTTTGAGTTTTCGTCTCAAAGAAGGGATCTCCCTTACATTTAGATTGTAAAATAGGGGAACTTGAGATGATAGACCAGTAAGTGATGGTGGAGAAGATGACTTTAACGGCCCACTGAATACTGGCCTCATCTAGATCCAAACTCAAATCCTTTTTTATTTTTGTTTCGAGAATATCTCCACCTGGAGGTCCAAGAAGAGTGCTCTCACTTTCAATAGCATCCTCAGGGATCTGAATACTTTCATCGAGAATAATTTTAAAGGTATTCATAAGAGCAGATTTATTTTCAGTAAAGAAATCAAAGACCTTGAGAGCAAATCCCTTGGTGTCGAGATCCTCTTTCGAAGAGATCATTTTAATTGCCTCTTCTACCCATTGATAGCTCGTTTGAAAAACATGAACGTAAAGAAGCTCTTTTGATTTAAAATGGTAATTAATTGCGCCTAGATTCACGTCGGCTAGTTTAGCGATATCTCTAATCGAGGTTCCGGAAAAGCCTTTAGCAGCAAAAAGCTCCTTGGAGGCCTTGATGATTTTATCTTTGGTACCAATTAATTCATTCATTAATTGGCCTCCAGGTGCACATCTTTTAACTTAAAGATCTTCTCAATGAGCTTATTGAAGTCTTCAATAATAGCATCTGCACACGGAACCCACATTAGAGTCAAAATGGTTCCACTCGTAAGACCCCATGCCATAGCGAGTGTCATGGGAATAAGGATGGCATCATTTCCTCCAATTCCGTAGGCCGTTGGTAATAAACCTGAAATGGTTGTTAGAGAAGTTACAAGAACCGCTCGAAGTCTTAATCCCGAGGCCTTGACGAGGATCTCATCAAGAGTTAGTTTTCCTTCTTCTCTCATATTATCAATGAAACTAATAAGAACAATACCAGAGTTAACGATAATACCGCCTAAACCAATGATCCCAATAAGAGCAAGAAAAGAAATCGGGCGTTCATGAAAGTAAAACGCCACACTAAAACCAAGCAGCCCGAGAGGGATGGTCGTCATGATAATGAGTGGTCGAATATAACTCTTAAAAAGGAAGACGAGTAAAGCTGAAATCCCAATGAGAGATAAAATTAGTGCCTGAAATAAAGACTCCATAGATTCTTTGGTACTTTCTGCGGCACCACCAAAAATGAGACTAACTCCAGAATACTTTCCTTGAAGCTCATTGAAGTAATTTTTAAGTAAGAGGTTCGCTTCGTAAGAGGTAATGATGTTATCATTAACTTCACCCGTTAAAGTTTTTGCCCTTTTAAAATCAAACCTTTTGATTTGCGGAGATCCATGATGAGTCTCAATAGTAGCAAAAGTTGATAAAGGTACAAGATTTCCTCGATTATCAAGAATAGAGACATTTCTTAAATCATTCTCTTCTCTTCTAAATTCGTTATCAAAACGAACAATGAGGTCCACATCTTTATTATTTAGCACAACCGTTGAAACACGATTACCACCTATCGCAGTTTTTAGTGTTTGACTGATATTATTGGCATCAAGACCTAGACGATCGGCCTTAATATAATCAATATGGACAAAGGTTTCATCTTCACCATAGACATCATCAATGGCAAGATCATAGATTCCTTTATGAGTAGAAAGCTTCGCTTTAATTTCTTCAATGACTTTATAAAGATCATCTACGCTATTAGATCGAAAGGTTGCTTCAATTGGATTACCAACAGGAGGTCCATTAACAAGTGCTTCAAATTGAATCGAATATTCATCATTATACTTGATATCTCTGAGTTCTTTAAGAAAATCAATATGACTAGTATTAAGTTTAGTATACTCATCCACATAAATAGTCAGTAGTCCAACATTAGATCCTGTTTTGGCCTTAGGATCATTTGGTCGGGTCTGACTAGTTCCCGCTCGCGAAACAATATGCTTAACTCGATCACCAAAATGCTCTTTTATTTTCTTTGAAATATCCCGAAGCATGATGTTGGTATGTTCAAGCCTGGTGCTTCTTGGTGTCTCTACACGGCCCACATAAACTTCAGTTTGCTCAGCGGGAAAAAGAATAAATTTATTAGCCTTGGTCATCATAAAAAAGGAAAAGATGATAATGGCGGTGAAAATCCCAAGGACAAAGTAACGCTTTTTTATCAGAAAGGTCATAATGTTTTCGAATTTATGTTCGAACCGAACAAACCAATCAGCATTTTTTCCTTCTACCTTTTTCTTTATCTTTTTACCTGCATAAACCAGCCTCATTGGAAGAAGAAAAAAGGATTCAACGAGTGAAAGTATGAGGGAGATGGTAACAACAATAGGAATCCATCGGATAAACTGGCCCATGACACCTTTGGTAACAAGCATAGGTAAAAAGGCCGCAATTGTAGTAAGTGCTGTACCTGTAATAGGAAGCCACAGAGAAGCAATAGAATCAATGGCCGCTTTCCTGGGAGGAATACCATCTTGTCTTAATCGACTATAGTTTTCAGATATGACAACCGAGTTATCGACAAGCATCCCTAGAGCGATAACAAGGGCCAAGATAGTAATGGTATCAATATTCATTCCAAGATTAGGCATCATCCCCATTGTTCCCATAACCGCTAAAGGTAGGGAGAGACTGGCGGAAAAACCTATTTTTCCAGGAAGAAAAAAGAATAAAAAGATAATAACAAGAATCAAACCACTCCATGCATTCGATAGAAGAACAGCAACTCTATTTTTAACTTTGAGTCCTTCGTTATTATAAATATGATATTCAAAATCAGGAAATCGCTTCTTGAAAGACTCTAGCTTTTTGTTGACGTCATCAACGATATTAATGGTATCCTTACCGGCCTTCTTTGTGACAATAACTAAAGTAGCTGATTCACCATTATGTCTTGCTATAGTCGTAAGCTCTTCCTCTCCATCAACAATTCGGGCGATGTCTTTAAGATAAATGGTTTGCCCAGTAAAATTGGATCGAATGACGATATTTTCAAGTTCTGCTTTGTTTTGAATTTTACCCTCAACTCGAACAAGCTGTGCCTTGGTATCACTTTTAAGCTCTCCACCAGGGGTGTTGAGGTTTCGACTTCTAATCTTATCAAGTACCTCATTAATTGAGATATGATTTTTAAGAATCTTATTATTATCCAAATAGATATGAAATGCTCTAAGAGCGAATCCAGCAAGACGTACATTTTTTATATCTTGATTGTCCTCAAGCTCGTCTTTTAAAAAGTCAGCTATGATATCTCTTTTTCGGTCTGCATTATCTCCAACCACGGCAATTTCAATGACCGGAAACTCTTCACTCTTGAGCTCAGTAAACTTAGGAGCCTCTCTGAGGTCTTTTGGTAGATCAGTCGTTCGATCGATGGCCTTTTGGATATCGTTCATGACAGTAGAGACATCTACTTTAGAATCGTCCATATCTACTCGAACAACGATATTACTAAGACCTGATTGTGAGGTCGATCGAACATCTTTAAGACCTGAAATCGTTCTTATTTCATCCTCAAGAGGCTTTGTAATTTTTGTCTCAATATCCTCTGCTGATGCCCCTTCATAACTAGTGATTACAGTAGCGGAGGCGAGTGAAACATTGGGAAAACTCTCTGCACTCATTTTAAGTACACCAATGATTCCATAAACGACAAAGGCAAAACTTAAAATAACCGTAAACTTAGAATTTTCAATGAAAAATTCAGCTATTCTTTTCATATATTAGTCCTATTAATTGAGCATGAGGTTTGTCCAAAAACTGAAAAATAATCATAAAGAGTATGAATAACAGCGAGATTAGACTCAATCGTTTGGAGATCTGAGTTGAGTAGGGAATCTTGCTCCTGAACGAGTTGTTCTACGGTAATCCTTGCTTGACGATATTTTCTTTTACTCTCAGCGATTGATTTAGAAAGGAAAAAAGAGTTTCGCTTCTGATTCTTAATGACTTCTCTTAGATAATCGATTGATTGAACGGTTTGGGTGTGAAAAGCATCGAGTTTTGCTTTACTCTCTAATTGCTGGGCCAAATACATCCTTTTTTGAACTTTATTTAATAATTCTTCAGAATTGGATTTTGATCTACCAAGAGGAATATTAATTTGAAGACCCATAGCGAGAGTATTTCGGCCGTCATCTTGAAAATCGTCAATGGATTTACTGTAGCCAAAATCCTTCCCTGTAGAGTCGTAGCTTACCATTAACTTGATATCAATATCAGAATAAAGAGAAGTTACTTTTTCATCAAGCCTTTGTTCTTCTAGTAAAATTTCAATAATCTCATCATAATAACTTGAGTCATAGGGGGTCTCTTCGAGAGTTTTGATATACTCAGAGCAAATGAGAACTTCTTCAACCGTTTTGTCTACGTCGTAATCGGCAATGACAATGTCTTTTCTAGAGAGAGTAGGGACTAATTCTTTAAGTTGTCTAAATAAATTACTCCTTTGGTATTCAAAAGAGATAATTTGGGCCTTTCTTTGAGCGACTTGGGCCTCATAACGAGCGACTTCACCTTGATCAGAAACACCACTTTTAAATTTTCTCTTTGAAATTTGAAGTTGCTCTTCAGACGAAGAGAGAAGTTTTCTAGAGATCTTTAAAGATTCAGCATTAGCGACAATCGCCCAGTAGAGCTTTTTCATCTGAACTACAAAATTTCTTTTTTGAAGGTTTTTTTCTAATTTTGCTCTTTTGCTTTTAATTTCTTTATTTTCAACGATTGCCCTCGAGCTCCTACCAAGAAAATCTTTATAAAGATCCAACCCAACGCTTACTCCAACCCCTGTTGTGGTGGCGTTGTTATAAATATTATTACTGTTTTGATGACTATATAGACTGGCACTTAGTTCAGTTCCGTATTGGGTCATTTTTTTTACACTTATGGTTTGCCCTAAATTTTTTTGAGTCACTGGAATATAGCTAATAAAAGATTTTTCGTTGCTATTAAGGTACTCGGTTCTGAACTGAAGAGATGGAGCAAACTTTTCTTCAGATTGAGAATACTCAAACTCTCTTTGAGCGCTTTGGGCCTCAATCTTTTCGATAGTTGGGACTCCATCTTTAAGCTCTTTTTCAAGACTTACCTCAGAGAGAAGGAACCCTTCAGCATGAGAAAGTGAGAATTGCAGGAGAAATAAGGCAAAAATCATAAGTACTCTCTAGTTCAAACGTTTGTTTGAAAATAACAAGGTTTGCTGGACAAGACATGACTGAGCGTATCTATAATAAAATCATATACTTACGACTTGAGGCAAGATAATTAATACAATTAACTATCTTTTATTCCTTTTTGAGCGTAGGGTGCTGAGCATTATGAAATTTAAAGACTTAAAACTTAGTTCTCCTACACTCAAGGCCATCGAAAAAATGGGATTTGAGTCTCCAACTCAAATTCAACAACTCACGATTCCTCATCTTCTAAAAGAAAATGGAGACTTCGTAGGACAGGCCCAGACCGGTACCGGTAAAACCGCTGCTTTTTGTATCCCTCTTATTGAATATTTAGCAACCAATCCAAGGCCTCTTCAGGCGCTAATATTAGCTCCTACTAGAGAGCTTGCTCACCAAATCGCAGTAGAGTTTGAAAAACTCGCCGCTAATCATAAATTAAGCACTGTGGTTGTCGTTGGTGGCGAGCCCTATGATAAACAAATTAGAAAAGTAAAATCCAATAAGGCCAATGTAGTTATTGGTACTCCAGGTAGAGTGATCGATCTAATGGATCGAAAAGTTCTTAAATTTAAAGAAACCTCTTACCTTGTTCTCGATGAAGCTGATGAAATGCTTAAAATGGGATTCTATGAAGCGCTTCAACAAATCATTCAATCTTTCAATAGACAAAGAAAGACGTGGATGTTTTCAGCGACTATGCCTAAGCAAATCAAGAATCTCATTAAGAATGATCTTCAAGATCCTCATTTTGTAACTGTATCTCCTGACTCCGTTTCTAAACCTGATATAGAACAAAATCTCTATTTAGTTAAAGAAAAATTTCACCTAGAAGCCGTTACTCGACTTATGAAGAGTGAACCAGATATGTACGCTATGATCTTTTGCCAAACCAAAAGACAATGTGACCAGTTTGGTACTGAGCTCATCTCTAGAGGTTATAAAGTGGAAGTTCTTCACGGAGATATGGGGCAAGGTCAAAGAAATAGAATCATGACTCTTTTTAAAGCAAAGAAAGTACAACTTCTAATCTGCACAGATGTTGCGGCTCGAGGAATTGATGTTTCGAACTTGACTCACGTAATTAATCTTGGTGTTCCAAGAGAGCTTGAAAACTATATCCATAGAATCGGTCGAACTGGTCGAGCGGGGGAAAAAGGAATTGCTCTTTCTATTGTTGACGTAAAAGATCTCTCTAAAGTTCGAGCGATTGAAAAGCATATTGGTAAGAAGCTTGAAGTAAAAAAGCTTCCAACTGTTGATCATCTTAAAAAGAGTTTAGTTTCTGACGAGCTTCATAAGATGGAAACTCTAATTACTGCGATCTGTGGTAAGAAAGAAAGCTTTAAAATCGATCCTACATTTAAATTATATAGCGGAGAGTTGGAGCATCTCAGTAAAGACGACATTCTAAAGCTTACTTTTGCATGGATGTTCAACCGAGATCTAAGAAGGTTTGACGATCTTTCCGAAATTGAACAGAATATTAAAGATAGACTGGTCAATAATTCGAGAAGGAGAACAGGTGGGAGAGACGTTAAAAGAGGTAAAGGAAATTCGCGTTACCGAACTCAAAGAAAAACTCGATAAAAAAGAAGAGATTCTACTCGTCGATTGTCGCGAACAATACGAGTGGGATGAAGGTCATATTGAAGGGGCAATTCTCTTGCCTATGAGTACATTTGCTCAAGACTATACTAAAATTCTAGACTGGAAAGACAAAGAAGTAATCATCCAGTGCCGTAGCGGAGCAAGAAGTCGTAAGATGAGCGAATTTCTTCTTGATAACGGCTTTACAGATGTCACAAATCTTGAAGGTGGAATCCTCGATTGGAAGAAGTCCAACTTTCCTATTAAAGTAGATTAATCAAAATATAAAAATTCTTGGAGTTTTCATTGGAGAATGTAGTACTCAAGTTTGGGGGAACCTCAGTTGCTGAGGCAAAAAACTGGCATACGATCTCAAAAGTATGTTCTGATTATAACAAAAAGGGGTTGAGACCATTTCTTGTCTGCTCGGCCCTTGCTAAAGTATCTGATGGACTTTTATTAGCACAAAAACAGGCCCTTATTAATGGATATGATAAAGGACTCAATGAAATCAAAAACCGCCATTATGATCTTCTTAAAAAGCTTGAATTGGCTAATGATCTGTTAGAAAACGATTTTATGGAGCTTGAAAATATCCTCAAAGGTATTCAGCTCACAAAAGATGCGACCTATAGACTTGAGGCAAGACTAATGGGGCTCGGAGAGATCATGTCTACAAAGATTGGTGCCGCCTTTCTTGAAAAGTCTGGACAAGATGTTCTTTGGATTGATGCGAGAAAATACCTTAAGGCCTCTATCCCAACAATGAATAGCTCAAGCGAAGCTTATACCAATAATGCTTGTTCGCATGGAAGCGATAAAAAGCTTATTGAGGCGATTTCTCAAAATAAAACAATTATTACTCAAGGCTTTATTTGTTCAAATTCAGCGGGAGATACAGTTCTTCTAGGTAGAGGTGGCTCGGACACATCGGCGAGTTATTTTGCCTCAAAAATAGATGCTCTTCGATGTGAAATATGGACGGATGTACCAGGGATGTTCACCGCTGATCCTTTCAAAATAGGCCAGGCAAGACTTCTTAAAAAAGTTCACTACGACGAGGCAAGAGAGATGGCATCAGCAGGTGCAAAAGTTCTTCATCCTCGCTGTATAGAGCCAGCTAAAAGAAGGGGAATTCCACTTCTTGTTAAATCTATCTTTCTTCCAGAGCTTTCAGGGACCATTATTGAAAATGATCTTGGAGAAGAGGGTGCCCAGATTAAAGGAATCTGCATAAAGAAAAACATCCAATTGATTTCAATTGATACAGTGGATATGTGGCAAGAGTCTGGTTTTTTAAGTGAATTCTTAGCAATCTTTGCTCAAAGGGGGTTATCGATTGACCTTATTTCTTCTTCTGAGAACCAGGTAACGATTACTCTCGATAATACGCCTTTGAGTCGAGATAAGGTTGTGATGAAAGAGCTTTTCAAAGAATTAAAAAACTTTGGTAAAGTTGATTATAATCATGACTGCTCTTCCATTAGTTTTGTGGGAAAGAATATTCGCTCGATTATCCATCGATTAACTCCCTTGTTTGAAAAATTAGAGGACAAAAAAATCTATCTGCTTAGTCAATCGGCAAATGACCTCAATCTGACACTCGTTATGAATGAGGCCGATATTCTTCAAGTTTTGCCTCTTCTTCATGATCAACTTTTTTCAGACACCTTCTTAACTTCTATATATGGAAATACCTGGAAAGAAATTAATAATCCGGAGAATAGACCAGCTTATCTTTTAAAAGATCCTTGGTGGTCCTCTAGAAAACAAGAACTGGTAAAACTTTCTCAAGAGAGAGGTTCACTTTATGTTTATGATCAAAAAACGATCCTCAACTCTATTGAGAATCTCAAAGGTCTAAAATCTATTGATCGAATTTTTTATAGCATGAAGGCAAATAATCACGAGAAAGTTTTAAAAACAGTCTATGATCAAGGTCTTGGATTCGAGTGTGTCAGTGTTTTTGAGTTAGATAGACTTTTTGAGCTTTTTCCAGACATTAAACCAAATAGAATCCTTTTCACTCCTAATTTTATTTCTAAAGAGGAATATGCCAAAGCTTTGGAAAAAGGAGTCCATGTCACGGTTGATAATCTTTATCCTCTAAGATATTGGGGAGATTTGTTTGAAGGAAGAGATCTTTTTCTTCGCTTAGATGTTCTTCAAGGAGGAGGTCACCATAAATACGTAGTGACCTCAGGAACTCAATCTAAGTTTGGAATCACCAAAGATGACCTTGATGAGATTTGTGAAATTGTAGAAAAATATCAAGTTAATATTGTTGGTCTCCATACGCATAATGGAAGTGGAATCTTTAAAAAAGATACCTGGAAAGAGTCTGCTATCTATTTATCAAGCCTAAAGATTCGATTCCCCAACCTCAAATATATCGATCTCGGTGGTGGTTTAGGAGTTCCAGATCGTTTTGATCGCGATCAAATGGATATTCATCTTTTGGACGAATCCCTTATGGATTTTAAATCTACCTTAGAGGGGCTTGAAATTTGGCTAGAGCCAGGACGTTATATTATTGCTCAGGCAGGAGTACTTCTTTCTCGTGTAAATCAGATTAAGAATAAATCAGGAAAGAGGTTTGTTGGAATCGATACAGGCATGAATTCTCTGATTAGACCAAGCCTTTATGGTGCTTACCACGAAATCGTTAACCTCACTAAAATTGATCAAAATTATGAAGAGATGGCCGATATCGTAGGTACAATATGTGAATCCGGAGATACCCTAGGTTATTCACGTAAACTCCCAAAAACAGAAGAGGGAGATATTATTCTTATCGATACTGCAGGGGCATACGGACGTGTTATGAGCTCGGAATATAATTTACGAAAGCCCGCTAGTGAGGTATTTCTCGATTCATGAGTTACCCTAATCGAATAGTTTGCATTACAGAAGAGAGCGTCGAATGGCTCTATAAGCTTGGATTAGAAGAAAAAATAGTAGGCATCAGTGCCTATGTGGAAAGACCTCAAGAGGCAAAAACGAAGAAGGTCGTATCCTCTTTCCTTAAGGCCAATATAAAATCCATTAAAAATTTAAACCCCGATCTAATTGTGGGCTATTCTGATATTCAAAAAGATATAGCGAGAGATCTCATTGAAGGTGGGTTTAATGTCTGGATTTCTAATCATCGCTCTCTTAATGAAGTCCTCGATTACCTGCTAGCTCTTGGAAGTTTAGTGGGAGCGCGAGAAAAATCGATTGAGATCATTGAAGGCTATAGAAAAAAGCTAAATGAATTTAAGCTTATGGCCTTAGAACTTTCTTGGTGTCCTCGCGTTTATATTGAAGAATGGGATGAGCCAAGAATAAGTGGTATTCGATATTTTTCTGAGCTGGTTGAAATTTGTGGTGGGAAAAATATTTTCAGTGATCTGGCGGACGGATTTTTAGCAAAAGAGCGCTTTGTTTCTGACCAACAGGTGATTGAAAAAGATCCAGAAGTCATTCTGGCCTGCTGGTGTGGAAAAAAAGTAGATATTGAAAGCTTTCAAAAACGAGAGGGGTGGCTCAATATGAGTGCACTTCAATACCATAATATTTATGAGCTTGATCCAGCCATTTTCCTACAGCCCGGCCCAGCGCTATTTGAAGATGGACTTGATATTCTTTATAAGCTTTTTAGGGAAATTTGTGAGAGAGCTTAAGGCAAACCTTCTTCGAGTGGGATTTGATATCGTTTATCCCTTTTCAGCTCATGATTATCACCAAACTAATCCAGCGTTAAAATTACCTGTCTTTTCTTTTGAAAGTGATCTTGGTCTTTTAATAGGATTTACTAGAAAGTTTTGGGACCAATACCATCTCCAACTTGATAAAAATCTTGACCATCCTTTTGATCACTTCGTAAATCAAAAGCTAGAAAAGGTATTAGACTCATTTAAAGGACCTTACAAAATTATTCATTATTCAGATAAAAACCCAGATTATTTTCCTTTTCAAAAAATAGCTCATCTAAGTGGACTAGCTCACTTAGGGCCAGCTCATTTGCTTGTGCACTCTGAGTATGG
Source organism: uncultured bacterium (assembly GCA_965365285.1). Lineage (GTDB taxonomy): Bacteria > Bdellovibrionota > Bacteriovoracia > Bacteriovoracales > Bacteriovoracaceae > JAURDE01. Next base: position 67,352 of record CBDUBC010000003.1, on the reverse strand, counting down.
AATGTGGTTTTCCTTAAGAAGCATCCTAATCTTAGATCAAAGATATGAGGAGGAGGTAAAAGAGGACTATGCTCCCTGCCCAAGCTGTTCTAAACCATGCGAGGAAGCTCTTAAAAAGGCCCTGAAAGGCAGCTCTTGGCAAAAATGGGTTAAGGTTCGAATGAGTTGTCCTGAAGGAAAGGAATGGATGTATAGTGATAGTCAAATAGGCTATCACTACACAAAAGATAAAAGCTTTTTAACTTCGAACAACAGATCGAGTTGATTTATTAAGGTTTTTCTTACGAATCCGTACAGATGCAGGTGTAATCTCAACCCATTCATCGTTATCAATCCAGTCCATGGCCCATTCAAGTGTTCGCTTTTGAATAGGAGGAAGAGCGACGTTGACGTCTTTACCTGCAGTTCGAACGGAACTGAGGTGCTTTTCTCTTACACAGTTTACGTTGATATCATTGGATTTAGTATGTTCACCGATTACCTGACCCTCGTAAACATTTTCACCAGGAATGATGAATTGTTTTCCATTAGGGAGAAGATTAAAAAGAGCATAGGGAGTCGCTTTTCCAGTTCGGTCAGAGATGATTGCACCATTAACTCGACCCAGAAGATCACCAGCATAAGGTCTATACTCAAGAAATTGTGAAGACATAATACCTTCCCCTCGCGTATCTGTGAGGAATTTAGAACGGTAACCAATCAGACCTCGAGAAGGAATCTCAAACTCTATTCTGGTTCGATCAGATCCGAGCGGATGGAGTGATTTCATGAGCCCTTTTCTTCTAGAAAGCTCATCGGTAATAGAACCAACAGAGTCTTGAGGAGCATCAATAACAAGCCACTCATACGGCTCATGCTTTTGATCATCTATAGTTCTCATTAGAACTTGTGGTCTTGCAACCATAAGCTCAAAACCAGCTCTTCTAATCTCTTCAAATACGATGGCAAGTTGAAGTTCCCCTCTACCTTTTAGTTCAAATTCCTTTGGGTCTGAAGTTGGAGCATATTTAAGTGCCACATTATGTCGACAGGCGTTTTCAAGGAATTCCTCAAGTCTTCTACTGGTGAGGTATTCACCCTCTCGACCAGAGTTTGGTGACGTATTTACGGAAACCGTAACAGACACTGTAGGTGGTTCTACCTGAATTCTTTCAAGCGGTTCAATTTTATTGTTAGAACAGATCGTGTCACCAATATCTCCGTTCTCAAGACCAGCAAGGATTACGATTTCTCCCGCTGAAGCTTCATCAACTTCTGTCGTTCCTAGGCCGTCAAAGATTTGAATATTGGTTACTTTAAAGGTTTTGTTTCTGTCGCCAGCATCACAGTGGGTAAAGCTAGTATTTCGAGTAACTGTCCCTCTTTGAATTCTTCCAACGACCTGCGGGCCAAGATATGACGAATAAGTGAGGTTTGTAACGAGCATTTGAAAATCTTCACCCGGGGATATGGTCGGTTCTGGAAAAAAGTCACTACAGATAAAGTCTAAAATAGGGGTAAGATCTTGATCTTCTTCATCCATAGATTTTCTTGAAATACCATTTTTTGCAGAGGCATAGTAAATTGGAATATCGAGGTCAAAGTCTGTTTTGTGAAGAATATCGGCCAGATCAAGGAAAAGGTCTTCAATTTCAGACTCTACCTCTTCAATTCTTTGGTCAGGACGATCAATTTTATTGATAATAACACCAATTTTGAGATCCTTTTCCATTGCCTTGGAAAGAACGAAACGAGTTTGTGGAAGAGGCCCTTCAGCAGCATCAACCAGAAGTAAAATACCATCGACCATCATTAAGGATCTTTCAACCTCCCCACCAAAGTCGGCGTGTCCAGGGGTATCGAGTAGATTGATCTTGTGATCCTTCCATCTAAAACTACAGTTCTTTGCGGTTATGGTAATCCCTCGTTCTTTTTCGAGTTCACCGGAGTCCATAACTCTTTCTTCAATTTGGGTTCTTTCTCCAAGAGTGTTGGATTGTTTAAGAAGTTCATCGACCATGGTTGTTTTTCCATGGTCAACGTGTGCTACGATTGCAATATTTTTAAGAGGTGTTTTCATCAGAGGAAGTTAAGCTATTTTGGCCGAAAAGGACAGGGTATTTTATACATAGGATAAAATATATAATACCGAGGGGTTACGGTAGCTTCGCGTTATTTTGCCTGATTTCCTTGACTTAAATTCGGACTTGGGAGAAAATTGAACTACTAAGTGGCCTATAGGCCTTGTTTTTCACTAAGGAACTTATCCGATTTTTTCAAAGTATCTCTAAATAATGCCCTCTAAATTTATCCCAGACTTATTCCATATTTACTCACTTATGCTCATCCGTAGGAGGTTTTAATGAGCTCGAAACTATACGTAGGTAACATTTCTTTTAACACTAATGAAGAGGGTTTAAATAACCTTTTTGCTGACTTCGGAGAGGTTGCTTCTGTAAGAATCATTACAGATAGAGAAACTGGAAGAAGTAGAGGATTTGGTTTTGTTGAAATGACAACACAAGATGAAGCCCAAGCGGCTATTGACTCTTTAGATGGAAAGGAATTTGATGGAAGAAACCTACGAATTAACTTTGCTAAAGAAAAAACTGATCGACCACCAAGAAAAAACTTTAATGGACCGAGGGGTGGTAATTTCAGAAAACATGGTGATAATTAATAAGTAGATTTACTTAATTAATTTTCTATCAAGGATGATGGCATGAAGATTTCAAAAGTAACTTTACTACTATGGTCACTGTTGTTTTCCATGCCATCATACTCACAACACCCCGTCGAAAATTTACTCGAATTTAAAAAAATCCCTAAAGGTAAATTTTGGATGGGGAGCCCTCGAAAAGAGCCTGGTCGTTATAAAGATGAAAAACGACACAAGGTAACCATAACGAATTCTTTCTATATGGGGAAAACAGAAGTCACCCAAATGCAGTGGTTTACTGTAATGGGTTTTAACCCTTCCCATTTTCAAGAAGAAGCTGACTGTCCTCATAACCACAAGATTATTGATGGTGTTCGACTTTGCCCTAATAGACCTGTTGAAAATGTGAAATTCATTAAAGTTCAAGATTTTCTGAATCTCTTAAATAGTAAATCGTCTAAAACCTATAGACTTCCTACCGAAGCAGAGTGGGAATACAGTGCCCGTGCTGGAAATGAATCAACTTATATTCATGGAAACTCTGTGGTCAATATCGGTGATTATGCTTGGTTCAGTGATAATGTAGCTGAAGGTCCAAAAGATGTGGCCACTAAAAAACCAAATGATTTTGGTCTTTATGATATGAGTGGAAATGTATGGGAGTGGGTTTCTGATTGGTATGATGATCGATACTATAATAGAAGCCCAAGACGAAACCCAACCGGTCCTAAAAAAGGAACCAATAAAGTGATTCGAGGAGGAAGTTGGTATAGTCCAGATTTTATTCTAAGAATCTCTCACCGTGGTTATGGCAGGGTCAATGATAAGCTTAGTTATCAGCAGGGCTTTCGACTTGCCCACGACTAAGTTCTTTAAAAAATCGCAAAAGAATAAGAAGAAATCCACTTACCCAAAATCCACTGGACCAGTGAAGGCTACCGAGCAAAATTCCAGGACTAAAGATTGGAGTGAAAATTCTTAAGAGACTTCCAAACACAACAAAAATATAAGCAACCGCAAACCACTTACTTTTTTGATTATTTCTTTGAATAAAAAAGAGATAGAAAAGAGAGAGAGCAAATACACCTACAGCGCCCGTGGTGAGAGAGTGGATCATTGGGCGTCCCTGATCAAGGTTTGGCCAAAATAATACAAGAATATAGAAAAGAGGACCTAGAAGAGCAAAGTCATAAACCGAGAAGAGAACACAATTCTTGAGCGTCAAGATTTCTTTAAAATCAATAATTCCAAAAGCTCGAATAAGATGAATGATAATCATAAAACTATAGACCAAAGCAATTATAGGATTTTCTTGATTGAATAAAAAAAGAAGAATGATAAGTAGACTTGGAATAACGGAAAGATTAGAAATGAATTTTTGGGCCCGATCTTCCTCTCCATGATAACCATTTTCTATTCGAATAATTTTAGGAAGTAAGAAAAAGATGCTCAGACGAATAAGCTCTAATGAGATGAGCTGTGTTTTTTTGATCCATATTGCATTTTGAAAATATATTCCTGAAAGAAAGAAGAACTTAGAAACAATAAAGAGAAAATATATCCAAAAGACCTTCTTTTGAAGGTTGGCCATTGAGGAGTAATTAAAACCTAAAAAGAGAAGAGAGAAGAGCCAAAAATTAACACCAAATAAAAGAGGAATATAAATATTTTGAATCGGAAAAATAAGACTAACTCTTTCTAATATAAATAAGAATATAAAAAAAAGAGATATCCATTTTTCAGGAGCTTTGGGTTTTTGAAAGAGGGGAGAATAAAAAATTCCTAATAATATGATTCCAAAAAAACCATAAATCATTTCATGGGAGTGCCATTGATAGATCTCAAAGAAGAAACCTGGATACTCAATCCTTTGGTTTAGAATCATAGTGAAGGCTTTTGGATAAAATATGGCAACGAGAAACCCTAAGTAAAAAAGGATTTTTGAAAAAGTGAGCTTATGCATTTGTCTTAAACCATTGCTTCTCTTTAAACAAAACATAAATAATAAAAAGAGACATCACCAAACCGTAGAGCTTTTGAAACCCATCATAATTAAATTCAAAAAAACGAAATGCCATAAGACTAAATGGAAGTCCAATAAAAGTGAAGACAAGGTAAATAATCCTAACCCAATTCAGTCTAAAATAAATCCCAATTCCAATAGAGATTTGGAGAAAGGATGTAATGACAAAAATCAATATAATGAACATAGGATAAGAGACACCTAAGTCGAGGTTTTTACTCTTGAGAAACTCAATCATATTGGAATAATTCATAGAAAGGCTGACGATGCTTAAAATAATATTGATGGCCAGCATACAAAGTAATGCAAAAATTGAGCGAGGTGTTTTATCCATATGCTCAATATAAAGGAGTTGCATTAGAATTGTCCAAGGTTATATAATTCAGAAAATTTTTCGAATAGCTTATAAGGAGATATCAATGAAGAATCTGTTGGTTTTATTCGCCCTCACATTACTTGCATCATGCTCGACTTTAAAAAAGGAAGTGACCTATAAAGTCGATAACCAAGAGTTTTCTGGATATTACTCTAAGGCAAAAGGTGAAGAAAAAAAACCGGCCGTTATTGTTGTGCACGAATGGTGGGGACTAAATGAATACGCTAGAAAAAGAGCAGATATGCTCAGCGAGTTAGGTTACCATGCTTTTGCAGTGGATATGTACGGTAAAGGAATCAGAGCAGGTCACCCTAAAGAGGCAATGAAATTTTCATCCGAAACTTTAAAAGACCCTGATATGGTGAAAAAGAAGTTTGAGAAAGTGGTTGAAATGCTCAAAAACGATCCAAACGTGGACGCTGATCGTATCGCTGCTATAGGTTACTGCTTCGGTGGAGGAATTGTACTCAATATGGCGCGTATGGGTTTAGATCTTCAAGGTGTGGTCAGCTTTCACGGAAGTTTGACACCTCTCAAAAAAGCTAGAAGAGGTAATGTAAAAGCTAAGGTTCTTGTTTTTAATGGTGCAGCTGATGGGTTTGTTCCTAAAAAAGATATTGTAGCTTTCAAAAAAGAAATGCGAAGAGCGAAAGTTGATTACCGATTTGAGAATATCAAGGGTGCTAAACACGGGTTTACTAATCCTGAAGCAACTGAACTTGGTAAGAAATTTAGTTTACCTTTAGAGTACAATAAAGAGGCAGATGAGCTTTCGTGGAGAGCGACTCTTCAATTTTTTGACGAAATTTTTTAAGACGATTTGTTTTTAAATGGGCCTAGTAAGAGGTTGATGATGTTTTGATCCTCAGCTTTTTCATGGCCCTTTTGTCCAATAACTCCAGTTGATTTAAATTCATCCGTATAGGTTCCAAATATTCGATCCCAAACACTAAGCTGAAAGCCATAATTGGTATCCGATTCACTTTGTTCGACGCTATGATGAATAATATGCATTTGTGGTGTTACTAAAACCCAGCGAAGGGTCTTTTCAATAGCAGGTGGTATGTAAAAATTAGAGTGGTTAAACATCGCTAAGCTATTCAAAAAGACCTCAAAGAGAAAAACGGTCATGACAGATGGGCCCAGTAAAAGAATCCATCCCATTTTATAGATTTGAGAAAAAAAGATCTCAATGGGATGAAAACGAAAGCCGCTCGTAACATCGAGATCACTGTCAATATGGTGAACCTTATGAAACCTCCAAAAAAGAGGAACCTTATGTGTAAGAACATGTTGAATATAAATTGCCAAGTCGAGCATGAAAAACAAGAAGACCTCTTTCATAGGGAAGGAATGAGAAAAGAGGATGGAGAGCTCCTTTTCTTGCACATATTCCGCAAATTGGAGAGATGTCATGGGAAGTGCAAACTTCAGGATAAGAGAGTTTAAAACAATAAGTCCAAAGTTTCCAGGCCATCGCTGCTTCCGAGTTAATCTCCACTTTCGATAAAGAAAAAAATGCTCAAGACTCCAAAAAATTAGGAAGGTCATAATAAACAGAAATGGTCTAAATTGAATAAGTTCCATTTTAAGGTTTCTTAAATTTTATTTTTATAGTGGTTCCATGATTTTCAGGATCTTCTTTTTCCTCAGTACTTTCTACAGTGATTTCTCCACCATAATTTTGAATGAACTTCTTCACCAGAGGCATTCCATACCCTGTTCCTTTTTCACCATCAGTTCCACGTCGTGAAGTTGTTTCATTGGCATCGAAAATCTTGGAGAGAAGTTTCCTAGGCATACCGATGCCATGATCTTTGAAGTATAAGTTAATAAAACCATCCTCCTCTGAGCCACTGATTTCTATGACCCCACCTCTCGGCGAAAATTTAATCGCATTGGTGAGAATATTATTTAACACTGAGTTTACCAGAGAGATCTCTTGTGCCACAACCTCTAAACTAGGATCTACCTCTTTTTTAACTTGAATATTTTTAGACTCAATATTTTCTTCGAGGGTTTCTAATGAGGCATTTAAAGCGTGATTGAGATTTATAGTACTTAGCTCGAGTTGGACCTTACCATCATCGAGTGCTTCCATTGTTCGGACGAGGTCAATGACATCTATTCCATTTTTGAGTTGATCAAGGGCCTTAGGGAGGTATTTGGTTGATCTATCTGGTTTTGCCATACACATTTCAATGGCCAAAGAAGCCGCACCAATAGGATTTTTAAGATCGTGACATAGAATGTGTACAAACTGTCTCTTTGCTTTATTAGAAGTCGATAGATTATCCATAAGCTCATGAAAGCTTGAGGCCAGGTTTCCAAGTTCATCATTTCGATCGATGTCATCTAGAGCAACATCAATTTTACCTGATTGTAAAATCTTTTGTATTTCATCTCGTAGTCTAATAATGGGAGTAGAGAGGTATTTCGAGACGACTAAGGCTAAGAGCAAAATCATTATGGAGGTGGCCGTGATACCTCCGATAATTTTAAAATTCCAATCTTTAAATTGGCTATAGATTTCGGACCAGTCTTTTTTGACCATGATGTACAAACCGAGCTCCTCATGAAAGTAGCGAACAAACAGAGCGTCGTAGCCTGGAATTTTATTATAAAAAGAGACCTTTTCATCTAATTGAAATTCATCTTCTTTATCAATATCTTCATCACCAACCTCAATAGCTTTTTGAGGCTCCATAAGATTTTGATAGTAAATCTTATCACCCTTTGGCACACCTCCATAAAAAGCACCTGTTAACTCAAGTCCAATAATGACATCACTTATGCCAGGGGCATCTTGTAGAAGATAGCTAAAAATTCCATAGAAAGGCTTATTATCAATAATCATATAGTTAATGATGGACTGCTCGATGTGGTTATTTTTATTTAAATAGAATGGGGTCATGAGTATATTTCGACTAGGATTGAGATCTCCGAGAAAGCTTAAAACTAGTTTTGGGAGCATCACTTCGTCGCCTGTTTGACCTTCTAGATAGATGATGTCTTTGCTTTGGTTCAATACGGTGATGGTTTGAAAATGTTTATTTACTTTTAAAAGTCTAATATATTCTTCTATAACCTTTGGGCTGTTATTTGAAACAAGTTTAGATGTTTCCTGAAGTTCTTGATTAAGAGAATTAATTTCATTATGACGAATAAGTACAATATTCTTAATGACATTGGCCTGGAGTTGAGTAATAGAAAAAAGATTTTTCGTTTCTGAGAAGTCTAAGATTTCCTTAACAATGATACTGTTAAATATTGAGGTCACCACAAGTGGCAAAAGTCCTGCGATTAAAAAAGTCATAGTGATTTTGACCCCAACGGATCGAAATTTCTTAATGATTACCAAGCTTTAATCTCCTGAATTTCAACTTACTTTTCGGTTATCCTCATTCTCTTATTAGTAATTTAAGGGCGATATGCTAAAATAGATTCATGAATGAAAAATCGATAATATTTTTTGATGGTGTTTGTGGACTATGTAATGGCTTTATAGACTTTATCATTCGTAGAGATAAACAAAACATATTTAAGATGGCCTCATTACAAGGGAATTATGCAAAGGAGCATCTTAAAGCTCATCATGACCTAAAAACAGTTGTTTTTTCTCACAGGGGTAAGCTTTTCGTTAAGAGTGAGGCGGTTCTTCAAATATTTTCTCTCATGAGCTTTCCGTGGAACCTTTTGATCATTTTTAGGATTTTTCCTCGATTTATGAGAGATTATTTTTATGATATCGTTGCAAAAAACCGCTATGAAATTTTTGGAAAAAGAGATACTTGTCGTTTACCTAATGAAAAAGAAAAAGAGTATTTTTTAGATTAACGTCGCTGATAGACTTTGATGAAGTCTATAGACCATTCACCCTCGAAATCCTTTTTGATGGATTTATCCAAAAGACCATAGATCTCAAGGTATATATCCTTCATAAATTTCACTTGGATGAACTTTTTCCAGATCTCTTCACCATCAACATAAAAAATGACTTCATAGGGCTTCCAAATCATTGTGATAATAACATCAGTTTGATCCTCATCTTTAAGATGATGGCTCCTTTTGAGTTTAAACTTGGGAATAACCCGGCGATCCCAATACCAATTCACCGCGTGAGTAAAGGAGTCGAGTCTTTTTTCTTGTTTATAAAGATCGATATCGACATAGGGGTGAGGGCCATGACTTTTTAGAAGGAAGCGGGGTAGATTACCATCTTGCGACGGCAAGTGAATTTTTGTTTCAATTAGGCCGTACTTGAATTTAAACTTATCTTTCGTGTTTAAAGCCCCACTTCTCCATTGATCATTCTGTGAGTCAAAAATCGAGCGAATCTTTAATCTACCTTCTGTAGTGATTTCAAGGAGGTCGTCATTTTTGGTATTCCATAGTTTAGAATTAATAGGTCCATCAAAATTTTCTTCAAGGATTAGATTCCAACCGCTGTTGTGCGGCCGAGGTAGAGTTTGAGAATGAACTCCTAATGAAAAAATTAAGAAAATCAAAAACATAAAAATTCACCTGACTATGGCATATGTGTATCTCTTTCTTTAACATTAAAAAGTACATTTAAAAAAGGAATTTGATATGAGTGATTTATGGCTTGAGTTAAGTAAGAATCCACCTCTTAGTAAAACATTTGGAAAGATGGGAATTCCGCTTCCTAAAGACCTTAAAAGACAGAGTCAAGGTTGGAAATCTGACTGTTTAAAAGATAAAAAAGTGATGATTTTTGGAACGGGAAACATCCTTCAAAGCCTAACTAAAACAGTCCAAAACCTCTCGGCTACGGTTGTTGAAACAAGAGGGGAAAGAGAAAAGGTCAGCGCACTTCTCTATGATGCGACTAATCTTAAAGAACAAAAAGACCTTAAAGTCGTTTTCGATTTTTTTCATAACAATATCAAAGCGCTTACGGACAATGCTCGAATCGTTGTGTTTGGGCCAATACCTCACGAAAAAACAAATCTAAAAGAAGCTACTTTTGCGCAGGCGCTCGATGGGTTTACGCGATCCATGGCAAAAGAAATTGGTCGAAAAGGGGCCACAGCACAACTGGTTCAAGTTTCTGAGCAAGCGCAAGGTCGTCTTCCGGCGGTGGTTCAGTTTTTGATGAGTGATAAAGCTGCCTTTATTTCTGGACAAGTGATTAAGGTTGATAACTCTGCGAGCTGCGAGTGTACTTATAAAACGGAAAAGATCCTTGAAGGAAAAGTAGCATTAGTAACGGGAGCAGCTAGAGGGATTGGGCGCGAAACTGCCATTACACTCGCTCAGGAGGGCGCTCAACTTGTTTGTCTCGATCTTGATCACGATAAAGAGTTACTTGAAGAGCTCTCTCATGAGATTGGCTGTAAAGTGCTTACAATGGATATTACGGACTCTGCAGCTCCGGAGCGAATCAATAAATATCTGATGGATCATTTCAATGGAGTAGATATAGTTGTTCATAACGCAGGTATCACCAGAGATAAAACTTTAGGAAACATGCCTGAAAAATTTTGGGATCAGGCCCTTTCCGTCAACCTCTACGCTGTTATGGATATCACTGAAAAATTACTTCAAGGTTGCTTAAGAGATAAAGGTCGTTTGATCTGCCTTTCTTCTATTTCAGGGATTGCAGGAAACTTTGGTCAAACTAACTATTCTGCATCTAAAGCTGGGCTTATTGGATATGTTAGACAGTTAAGTAAAGAGGTTTCTAGTCGTGGAATCACTGTAAATGCGATTGCACCAGGTTTTATTGAAACAAGATTAACCGCTGCTATTCCAATATTTAGTCGACAGGCCGGACGAAGACTCTCTAATCTTTTTCAGGGAGGGATTCCTCAAGACATCGCTAATGCTATTGCCTTTCTTTCTTCAGAAGGGGCATGTGGAATAACAGGAGGCGTACTTAGAGTCTGTGGTGGAAGTTTTATTGGGAAGTAATTCTTAAATTCAAACGGGGATCAAGAGTGGGTCTCGATCCCCGTCTGAAATTTGAATCCTAGGCAGCTTTAAAGCTATAGGATTTTTTGCACTGATTATGAATTTTGTTTAAATTCTTAATCTTTTGTTGAACAGTTTTAGATTTGCTTGGGCTTGCCTTCAGGGTTCTAATTTCACCCTTGACTGCCTTGGCAAGGTCCTTTCGAATTTTGTTCAGCTTTTCTGTCGCCTTTTTGGCCTGTCTTTGTTCCTGGTTCATCTTTGCCTCAAGTTTTCTAACCTTAGAAACCTTTGGTGAGGACTTCTTTTTGGATGTACTTTTTCTTTTCGTTGGCATGTTTCCCCCTTTGGAATCTTTAATAACTAGAGATTATAGCACATATATCGTGGCGCAGCATTCTAAATATTTGAAATTCAATAAACTTTGTTCATGCTAAACCCTGTAAAACTCATGTCCATTGGGAGAATGCTTGGATTTATGATTATATTAAGGTATTGAAAAAAGAGAATTTTTGACGATTTTAAGGTGATCTTTGTCATAGACGAGGACCCAATTTAAAACCAAGATTCTTTCAAGATGATTTTAAGAATTGGAGAAATATCATGTCATTAAAAGAAAAGTATGGTCACAAAATGGAGCGTCCACCCAAGTTGGAACAGCCCAATGTATTTCCACTTGATTGGAAAGCGCAAACCCAAAAGATGGAGGAAATCTGGGACTCTTCTCAAAAAGAATATTGGGATCCTAAAAAACTACCATGGGATACCTTTGATCCTAGCTCCTATACTTGGGAAGAGAGAGAAGCGATTGCTTACTGGTGGCAATTATTAGCCGTTTTTGATGCATCCGCTCCACCTGTATTCGCGGAGGCAGTAATTAAATGTTACGAAGTCCACGAAGAAGATCCTGTAAGAAGATGCTTTTTCTCAGTCATGAGAGATGAACAAAACCATGAGCAAGTTTGTGGAATGTTTATTAAGGCCCTTCTTGAGCATGATGATCCAATGTCTTACGAGCCAAAAACTGAAATTGGAAAAAAAGCAAAGAAAAATGCCGAATGGCTATGGTTTAATGGTGGAAGATATTGGAGCGGTTATAAAAAAGCGGTTCCGAAGTATTCTCTTGCGGTACTTTTTAGTTCATTCCTTATGGGTGAAATTGCATCTTCAACTCTCTTCCACCAAATGGCCGCTGGTGCAACTGAACCAGTTTTTAAAGAAGCCTTTAGAAATATTGGTCGAGACGAGGGAAGACACATGGCCATCTGTATGGCGCTCATGGAAAGGGATTATCCTAAATTAAAAGTAGAAGATAGAACTCTTATCACTAAGCAAATCAAAGCTGGTTACTACTTCCTATCCGGTGTTCTTTTTGAACCACCACCAGAGTTTTGGGATCTCAACCCAGACTTCATTGATAATCACAGAGAAATACAAGACTTTGCCTCAAAGAGTGGATTCTTTATTCCAGATTATGAAACCAAGAAACAAAACTGGAAAAATGCCATGCTTAACCTAAAAGGCGTTCTAGACAAGTTTGACATTCCTTTCCCTGCCATTCCAGAAGTTGGAATTACTGGTATGGAAATTAATGATGTCGATATGGATGATATCATTCCTGTATTTTAATTCTATTTTAAATGAGCACGCCTCCGGGCGTGCTTTTTTTTTGCTTGGAGAAACAAAAGATGAAGACGATTAAACTCTATCCTTCTGGTAAAGAATTTCCTTGTGAAGATGGAGAAACTGTTCTTTCGGCCCTTGAAAAGAGAGGTCTTGCCCTTCCCAATAACTGCCGTGCTGGTGCTTGTGGAGAGTGTAAGATTAGGGTTAAAGAAGGACAAATTGATCAAGGCTTCATCTTGGATATGGCCCTTCCTCAAAGTGATCGAGAGCAAGGTTATGGTCTTATGTGTATGGCAAAGCCTACCAGTGACGTTCTTGAGATCGAGTGGGGAACAGAAGATGCTATGCCAAAACTTTTCCCACCTAGAGAAAATGTCCTTTCTGTCGTCTCTGAAAAAGTAATGGCCACGGATCGAATCGTAAAACTACGGATTCGTCCTGTCGGAAAACCTCTACGGTTTTGGCCTGGTCAGTACGTGACTCTTGGAAATGAAGAAGAAAATATTCCATCAAGATGCTACTCTATCGCGAACACTCCAAACTCTGAAGGTGAAATCGTTCTCTTGATTACTCTCTTAAAAGAGGGGGCCACGAGTACTTGGGTTCATGAAAAACTTAAAGAGGGCGACCAAGTTAAAATTAATGGTCCTTATGGTACCTTTGTCGGAAACCCAAATACAGAAGGTCCTGTTCTCTGTTTAGCGGCAGGTAGTGGACTTGCTCCTATCCTTTCGCTTGCTTCGGCAGCTCTTATTCGAGGAGGATTTAAGAAACCCGCCAGTATTCTTTTTTCAGCAAGAACGAAGAATGATCTTCTCGAAAATGGAATGCTTACTTATCTTAAAACAAAGTTTAGAAATTTCGACTACAAATACACCCTTACCCAGGAAAGTAATGAGGGCGGTTTAGAAGGACGAATTCCAAATCTATTGCCTGAACTGTACCCTAATCTTTCTGAGTACAGCATCTATATCGCTGGCGGCCCTGAGTTTGTTGAGGACTGTAAAAAGAAGGTTCTTGAGCTGGGTGCTAAAGAAGAGCAGATTTATGCTGAGGGCTTCTTCGACCAATTTAAGGCCGAAGCACCACCAAAAGATAGACTACTTTAGAAAGTGATCCTTCCATTGTTCTTCTTTGAAGCCTACGGCACCCCAGTTGGAATCTAGGATGAATGGTCTTTTGACGAGATTACCATTTTTCGTGAGAAGTTTAATGGCCGCGTCTAAGCTTAAATCTTTGATTTTATCTTTCATATTCATAGCGCGATAATCTTGGCCACTAGTGTTAAATAATTTTTTAAGGTCTCCATCCAAATACTTTAGCATTTTTTTTATTTCCCCTGCACTTGGAGGAGTCTCTCTGACCGCTATTTTTTTATACTCAATTTCATTTTGGTCAAGAAACTTCAAGGCCTTTTTACAGGTACCACAACCTTTATATTCATAAACTTTTAGTCCCATCATTGCCTCCTAAAACTTTTTACTCTTCATAACCTCTTCAAGAACTGATTTAATATGAGATTCTAGCTTCGATTGATCGACTTCTTTTCCGTACATCATAAACTCTTTAGAATTTAGATCATACTTTAATTTTTGCGTCTCTTCTTTCATTTTCATTTCATTTTCAAGGTAGTCAATTTTTTTTAGTTTAAAATGATAATTTAAAGTAAGCGTTTCACCATACTTCATTTGAATATTGAGTGCTTTTATATTGGCAAAATCTCTACTCGTTGGCGGAAGGAGTTTAGCGTCTATAAGGCCTTTTTTATTTTTCAGTTCTTTGACCTTAAATCGAAAAAAGGTCTCAAAGATTTCAAGATATTTTTGAAGTATTGGGGAGGGAAGAATATTGAGCTGAAGCTGTCCTCCTTGCCAGATACCTTCTTCATTTCCATAAAGAACATATTGAGAAGCATTTTTTTCAGAAATGAGAGCATCATCCCCTAAATTAAATTTCCAATTAAGCTCGGCCTCTGAGCCAGCAGCGAGCTTTTGACCCTCATCAAAATAGCTTGTATCTGAGATATCAAAACAATCTGTATTTTTTTCTTTTACTTTTTTAGCCTGGGCATAGCCAAGTTGAACACCGACTTTAGTAAGATCCATATCTTCGGCACCATGGTTTTTTACTTTTAAAATACCACTTAGTTCATCCCCTTGATTCCACTGCTCACCTTCGACGAGTAAATTGAACTCGAGAGGTTTTTGAAAATAAGTACCTTTCAATGTGATCTCCTTGTTTCCAAGGGTTTATCATTTGGATAAGAGTTTTTGAAGTTTGTTGTAAAGAGTCATGATTCCAGGACGAACATTAGGTTTTATTTCATTTGCCCTTTTTTCAAGAGATTTTAAAAAAGTATGCGGCCACTCTTTTTGGATTATATTAACAAGCCAATCAGGAATGATTCCCATAGGGTCAAGATGGATCTTCACTTCCATATAAACTTGATTCTTGTTAATGGGACGCATTAACACAAGTCCAAATCCCATATGCATTTCGATGCCGTCGGCCTTAGGATATTTTCTGTCGACTGAATGCATGATAACAATCAACGCCTTATCTTTCTTAGATAACCAAAGCTTATTCTTAAGGATCAAGTGACGATTACTCACAGGCCAGGGGAGATCATGCATTTGATAAGTATAGGCAAGGAGATCAGACTTTTCCTCTAAGGTAAATTTCTCAGATAGCATAGGAGACCACTCAACACTTCCTTCCACATCTCGAAGGGCCGTCATAATATTTTCAGCGGAAGCATTAATAATACCCATGCCTTGAAAGGCGAAAAGATTAGAATTCTCAATCTTTGCCCTATAGGTTTTGATTCCGTCTGTCTCACCAACATATGCCCAATTTTCATTATTAGGTATATCTTCTAGGGTGACTTCTTTTTCTCCTTGAGTAAAAGAGAGCAAAAAGGGTAAAAATAGAGCTAATACTAGTTTCAAGTTACAATTTCCATAAGCATGAACTTATATAATAATCCATTGCGGCTGGGTCTCAATTGGAAAAATTTTTCTGATGAGATTTTAAGAGATATTTTAGACAATCTTTTTGGTTTAAGCTATAGGTCAGGGATAGGAGAACGGGATGATTAAAAAGGTACTTTTTAAAATTGAAGGAATGAGTTGTGGTAACTGCGTTAAAAAAGTTGAGCAAGGGCTTAGCGAGTATTCCCCTCAAGTAAGTTTAGAGAATCAAAGCGTTTCCGTTTCCTATGATTCCGATGAGATCACTTTAAAAGATCTTAAAGGACAAGTCGAAGATCTTGGCTATGAGGTTTTAGAGGTAACACAAGAGTAAATGAAGAAAATTAAAGTACACCTTGAAGGAATGACCTGCAGTGCTTGCGCTCTTTCAATAGAAAAGGGAGTAAAAAGGATTGAAGGTGTTGAAGTTTCTCATGTGAATTTTGCCTCCGAAACAGCTTATTTTGAATTTAAGGAAAATCTAAATCAAGAAGCTATTTTTTCTAAAATTAAAGAGCTTGGTTACAAAGCCTCTCTAGATAAATCAAGCACTGCGGATTCAGGTGATCTTCTTAGATTTATCATTTCCTTTTCTTTGGCGATTGTTATTTTCCTCTTTGCGATGGGACCTCTCATGGGGTGGCCAGACCTAAAGATAAATTTTATTATTCAATTCTTTCTCACTCTACCTATTTATTTTTGGGTGGGAATCGACTTCCAAAGATCCATGCTTACTTTTTTTAAAAGTGGTCATTCCAATATGAACACCTTGATTGGGCTTGGGACTAGCGCTGCTTTTTTCTATAGTACCGTCATTACCTTTTTCCCCGAGTTTTCAGAAAACTTAGGTCTCACGGCAAAGGTCTATTTTGAAGCTGTAGGTTTTATTGTTTCCTTTGTTTATCTTGGCAAGTTTTTTGAGCGACTGGCAAAGAAGAAGGCCAATGATGCTATGGAAGAGCTTTTAAATCTTGAGGCGGGTAAAGCGCTTGTCATAAAAAATGGTGAGGAGCAAACTATTGATCTTAAAGATCTTATGGTTGGTGATATTATTCGAGTTAAGCCTGGAGAAAAAATTCTAGTTGATGGGAAAATTGTTTCGGGAAATAGTTCTATCGATGAATCCATGATTTCAGGAGAGTCCATACCAGTTTCTAAAAGTAAGGGAAGTAAAGTCCTTGCTGGGACACTTAATGGTGAAGGCTCCTTTGATATGCGTGCCATGAAAGTTGGGAAGAATACCTTTTTGCATAAAATGATTGAATATGTAGAAAATGCACAAGGTAAAAAGCCGCCTATTCAAAAGCTTGCTGATAAAATTAGCTCAATCTTTGTTCCTGTCGTTATTCTTGTTTCAGTTTTGACTTTTATCCTCTGGTTCTTTTTTGGTCCTCAGCCAATATGGGGAAATGCTATCAGCAATATGATTGCCGTCCTAGTTATTGCTTGTCCTTGTGCTTTAGGATTAGCAACGCCTACGGCTATTCTTGTGGCAACAGGAAACGCCTCCTTAAAGGGTATTCTTATTGCTGGAGGAGACGTTATTGAAAAAGGAGTCAATGTTGATACGATTCTTTTTGATAAAACAGGAACACTCACAGAGGGTAAGCCTCAGGTCACTCACTCTGATTTGGACTTACAAACTTTAGAGGCCGTTATATCTCTAGAAAACCTCTCTGAACACCCTCTTGCTCGATCAGTTGTGGAGTATGGGAAAAAACAAAACCTCTCTCCTAAAGACCCTGTCACTTTTAAAATAAGTGGTGGAAGAGGACTTGAAGGAGAGTATTCAGGAGATGCTTTTGTCATCGGCAATAGAAGATTTTTTGAAGAAAAAGATATTGACCTCTCTTTGGTTCCAGAAAGCGACACCACTGAAATTCTAGTCGCAAAAAACCAAGTCTATGTGGGAAGATTGCTTTTAGAAGATCAAGTTAAGCCAGGAGTGCCTGAAGTTATTCAGGAATTACGAGATCAGGGAATGGACATTTGGCTTGTTTCTGGTGATAAAAAGGAGGCCGTTCAAAAGGTCTCTCATGATCTTGGTATCAAAAACTTTTTAGGCGAGTGTCTCCCGCTTGATAAAGCAAAGAAAATTGAAGAGCTTCAAAAACATGGTAAAAAAGTGGCCATGCTAGGAGATGGAATTAACGATGCTCCAGCTCTTTCCATGGCAAATCTATCACTTGCCATGGGTGCAGGAACAGATCTCGCTAAAGCAAGTAGTGATGTTACTCTTTTAGCTGGTGATCTAAGACATGCTCTTATGTTTATGAAGATTTCAAATAAAACTCTGAAAGTAATTAAAGAAAATCTTTTTCTTTCATTTGTTTATAATAGTCTCTGTATTCCTCTTGCTGCTGGAGTTTATTATCTCCTAACCAAGAATCTTTTTCCTCCATCTCTGGCATCCCTTGCAATGGGGTTGAGTAGTATTTCGGTTGTTTTAAACAGTCTTCGTCTTAAAAAAATTTAATAGCGAATATTAAGGGCGATTCCGGTGAGATGTCTATTGAAGTTGAACTCTGCTCTTTGATCGGAATAATTATTTTGATACTTATAATAAAAATCGTAAGAGATGTTCCCATAAAAATTACTTTTTAACTTAATAGTAGATTCAAGAAGGGTTTCATCTTTTTGTTTTCCAAACTCTTTACCTGGTCTGGAATAGGTTGGGCCTACCTCAACATATAAATCCGTATGACCAAAGAACTCCCTCCTAAAATAGGCCAGTTCAAAGTGACTTGAAATTCTTTCATCTTTAATAGAATCTTGAGTTCTTGAAGAGAAATCTCCACCAATACGGAGATAATCTCTTGAACTTAATTTATATTGAATAAAAAAAGAAGGATTCCAATATTGTCCTTCATATCCCTCGCGTCTTTGATAATCTTCAAAAAGTAGGGAAGCCTGAGTTGACCAATGTTTTCCCATTTTTAAAAACAGTTTAGTTTCCAGCTGGTCGGCGCGAATATAGTTTTCATAGCTCTGACTAGGAAGAATTCTTTTTCGATCAGCATATTGCCCTATAGAAAAGCTAACTTGAGAGGGAAGAGACCAGAGGACTCCTCGTCGACCCATTTCTATCCTTGCTCCAATCAGATAATGATCTTGATTTTTAACCTCGGGAGTATGTGCTCTAAAGTGGATTTTATCAATGAAGAATAAGTGAGGATGAATATACCAGTTTTTATAAATAAACTTTCGATAACCTACTTTAGAGTCTAAAAACCAAATCACTGAGGCTTGATCTGTTACATGTATAATTTCATCATAAAATTTTTGGATGATATTAGAGTCATATTCAAACTCGGCCTTAAGATCAAAGCGTATTTTATTTAAAAAGCTATTTCCTTGAATAAATTGATGAAGATCTTGAAGGTAACTAATTCCAAAACCTTGATTGAGCTGTTGTGCGAATTCTTCAAGTCTCTTAACCGACTCTTCTCGCACACCTTTTAATTTTCCGAGTACTTTTTGAGATGCCAGTTTAAAACCCTCTAGAGGATGAAGGATAAGTCCTAAAGGGGGAATATATTCACCTGACTCCTTGTCAAATTGACCTTTCTCTTCTGGAATCTGATAAACCTTTTGATCTTTATCGTAAGGAGCGTCCTCAGGAGGAGAAACATAGATTCCAGTATTGAGATCAATATACCCGCCAGGTCTAGTAAGGACCTTTTCTCCAATAAACATATCTCTATCAGGAATAAATTCTTCTGTTGGAGGTGGTACCAATTCGATATCACTGGCCTCATCAAGAGAATCACCATCAAATTCTGTTAAAAGATGATTCATAGCAAGCTCATTATTTTTTTCTAAGGTACTAAATTGCTCAGGACTGATTTTGGTGGGGTCAGCTAGCTTTTCATAACCTATATAGGAGCCGGAAAAAGATCCCTTGGGAACCTTAATCGTATGATTACTATCGAGAAAGGCATCCATATCATCCACATAATCAATCTGTGGATGAATTTTACGCATTTGAACATCACCACTATAACTAATCGTTGATGTGATTTTATTAAGCGGATTATAGATAATATGAAAATCAGTTCCTCTAACTCCCATCGATGCGGTTTTTGATCTAATAAAAAATTTAATTTTCTCTTTTTTGACGCCATCGGATTGCATCCGAATCTGCCCTTTTAGTATATCAAGTAAAGTTCTTTCATCATATTCAGAAACTTGCTCTAGAACTACTTCTGAAGATGGACCAACGACCATCATATGATTCTTTGGTGTTTTAATTTTCAAAAAACTATTTGCTTTAGTTTTTATCCTGTAACCATAGTCGATTTTCGAAGAACTTTGTTTTATACCCTTATTATCAAAAATTTCAAAATTTCCATGAGATTTAACAACATGAAAGGTTTTGGCAAATAAAGGAAATGAGGTAATAATTAAAATGAAACAAAATATTAAATTAAACATATTATCTAAGCTTAAAATATTACCCATAGGATAGAAATGAAAATTTTGGGGATACTACTCGCATTATTACCAAGTATTTTATTAGCAGATTTTAATTCAGGTCTGGATGCATCTGCTTTATCGATTCAATATATGATGGCAGATCCTCCTTTACCTCTTATTCATCATAAAAAAGGAACTTATAAAGCAACTTTTAAACCAGGCTTTATCTTTGGAGACACCGTAGCTGACTATGAATATGGTGGAGGAGCGAGCAGCCATCAGGAAGGAGACGTAAAGGGGCTCAATCTTGGAGGGAGCTATAGTTATAGCTTTGGAGATAAGTGGGGGAGCTATATTTGGCTTGTAGGTACAAGCTTAAGTGGAGATTATGAAAGTACTCAAAACGGTCAATCGAGTCCTTCCATTTTTTCAAGAGATAGTAAAATTACCCACTTTAATCTTAGTGCGGGTATTTCTTATCAAATGAGAAATCGAGCAGATGACGGTTATGGATTTTCCTTTTTTATGGGGCCTTATATTCCTTATTACGATTATTCTCAAAGATATATAAATCAAAATGAAGGCCTAGAAGTTGATATTGAATCTCAAGAAATGTTTGTAGGGGCATTGGTTGGCCTTCAATGGGATTTTATTGTCGCAGAAAATTGGGGATTAAATCCATTTTTCTTGTTTGGAGATACCTTCGGAAGTAAGGATTTTTTCAATCCTTTTGGAGATGGTGGTGAATGCCGCTCTTATAAGGTCGCAAGAACGTACTCTGGAAACTTCAATACAGCTGGAATAGGGGAAATAGATTGCGATAATAAAAAAGAATTTGTTTATGATACACAAATTGGAGGCATCGGTTTAAACCTCACATATAGACCCTGGGATCTGACCGTTAACCTTTTTGCCTCGCTCATTAACCAATACATATTTAGAGTTTTTTACGAGGAAGAGAGGCCAGAACTCTATTATTTTTCGCTTAGTTGGAACTTTGGGACCTTTGAACGCTAAATTGGCGTCTAGCGCACAGCGTATGCTTGACAACAAACGAGCTAGAATCCTATAAATTGATCTTCTCAATTGGCCCGTAGCTCAGTGGGAGAGCACTACCTTGACACGGTAGGGGTCAGCAGTTCAATCCTGCTCGGGCCAACCATTTTCATCAAATTTTATTTATATCGGAAAAGGAATTAAATTCCGAGTAAATCTGTCATTAAATTTTATTTAAATAATTAAAAATTTTTGCTCGATGAGGGGTCTGCAGTAAAATATATCAAATGGGAGCTTTTGTGAGTTCATATAAAACTAAAATCATCGGTATTATATCTATTTTATTTTCATTAAACCTCTTTGCCATCGGCAATGATCTAGAAGCTGATACGGATTATGAGTGGGTTGATATGGAATCAAAAGATCTTTATGAAGCTCTATTAGAAAGTAAAAAAATAGGACCACCTGAGCAAGTCTATAGAAATTCACTCAGTCTACTTAACAAGATAGAGCAACAAGAAGTTGCTAAAGTAGAAAAGGCAAGAAAAGAAGCTGCTTATAGAAGACACCCAAGATGCCTCCTTAAAAACAATGCGAGAACCATGGATATTCTCGATATGTTTAAAGAAATTGAAACCCAGCTCAAAAGCTCTGAGTGTAAAAATGCAGCAGCAGGCTCGGTAAAAGAATTTAGTGATCAAGTTTTAGCCTGGCAAGCAGAAAGAGATGCAATTATTAACGCTTGTGCTCAGCAGGCAGATGCTGCTGGATTTATGCCAAGAGATAGAGAAGCTTTTTTAAGAGATTGTAACAATGCTCCATCCTACGAGGCACTCGTTACTGAAAAAGTAGGGCGAGCATCTACAGCTCTCGCTAAAACTGTAAATACTTTAGCTTGTGCTGAGCAAATAACAGCAAGTGATGGACTCAATACCTTTGGAAGTTTGATAGGTGAAGTAGGACAGCTTGGAATGGTCGATCCGGGACCGATTGGTAAAACGGCCGCGATCGGTGCCAAAGGTGTAGAAGGTCTCATCAAGGTTATCGCTAATCTTGTAAACTCTAATTGGGACTTCAATAAAGCCGAGCATAGAGAGTCTTGGATTCATATTAACTGTAATTTTCTTGAGCTCAATAATACGATTGATAAGATAGGTCTTCTTTCTCCTTTTACTTCCTTAAATGAAAGAGAGCTAAGGGATAGTCTACGTCTTTCCGAGCTACTGAAAGAGGAAATTAAAACTCTAAATCTCTCTATCGCTAAAGTAGAAGAAAACTTTTCTAAAGAAAAAAGACAGCAAGAAGAAGCTATATTAGAAAAAAGCTTAGGTAGTATGACCTTTGATTTTTATAAACGATTATCGGCCACGGAAGAACTTCTTCAAACGGTTGCGGGAGATGGTTCAGTAATTAAAGATGTTAAGAAAAGAGGTTATATCCTTAAAGATTTACATCAAACATATGTCATCTTCTTTAGACATATAGATCAAATCGATATTGATTCTGAAACGAGATCTCTTCTTCTGCTTCCTACGAAAGAAACTTTCAAGGATATTTTTGGTCCAAACGTATCACAATTGAGACAGATTACAAGCAAATATCTTAATAACAAGACGGCCTATCAAGAGCTCATCTCAAGCTATTATGAGCCAATTAGCTGGGTCAAAGATGAATTAGATGCAAAATTATTTGAACTAACTAAGAGAAATAAAAGTTTAGAAAAACCTAAAATAGTAGCAAAGTTAGAAAATACGCTTAGTATCGTCCAAGACAAATTGGATGATTTAGAAGAACGAATAGAAGTACTTCAAAATAAAAAGAAAAATATCAAAGGTGGTAAAACTGCGCTCATAGAAATTATAAGAATTTATAATAAACTTGAGGATGCTATATTTGGTAAAGTAGGTGTGCTTTATATGGAAAGAATTATAAAAAAATCATCTGAACTCATTAAAAAATGGTATAAAACCTTTACACCGCTTTTAGATAAACCAGAGCTTGTTTGCAAAAATTCCAAGAATATAAAAATTCTTTATACTGAATTAGATTCTTACGTATCCACGGTTCGAGATATTTTAAAAATAAATAATTATATTTATCGTCAAGATACTGATGCGACCTTTCCTTGGACTCAGATATATAAAAA
Source organism: uncultured bacterium (assembly GCA_965365285.1). GTDB lineage: Bacteria > Bdellovibrionota > Bacteriovoracia > Bacteriovoracales > Bacteriovoracaceae > JAURDE01. Next base: position 44,228 of record CBDUBC010000003.1, on the reverse strand, counting down.
CTATCTTTCTGAACAATTTTTTAATTCGGAAAAACTTACAAATTTATTAAAATCTTCTCCTCTTCTAAGAGAGCTCAAATCAAACTTAACTGTGGCAAATCCTGAACAAATTGAAGAGATAAAATCTCTTTTAGAGACGCCTGACTTTAAGCAGCCTTTGACCACCATGAAGAAGAAAACAAAGGTAGGAAACTTAATTCTAAGAAGACTTCTAGTTAAAAACGATTATGCTCGACTTGCAAAGATGGCAAGAGGACGTTGTTCATTCTAAATTTAACGAATGTTGAGAACACTTGAACATGTTCTTCCAAACTGTGTAAAAGTAGATATCAAGTTTCCAAAATTATCGTATAAATTAGGGCCGTCGCAAAAAAGTGTTCCACGTGCATTTCTTAGCGCCCTCAGACATGAGCGACCATTTAGATCGAAGGTCTTCACTACATCACCTCGAGAATTGATGAGATTGGGTCCATCGCAAAACATTCCCCCTCGAGCAGTGCTTAACGCCTTCATACATGTTCTTCCGTAAGTATTAAAAGTACGAATGATCTCGCCTCTGGAGTTTTTCATATCTAGACCAAGGCAGTAGATACCCGGACTAGGGTTTGAGATGGCCCTTTTACAGGTGTATCCGTAAATATCGAATGTATGAATAAGTTCTCCATTCCCATCTTTGAGGTTGGGACCATCACAGTATAGGACAGAGAAAGCTGGACTACTAAAAACAAGAAGTGAGACTAATAAAAATAATTTCATGAATCTTCTTATAGTGTAACCGGCGCAATGTGACATTCCATCATCATTTAACATGTAAAAATTTTAGAGAGGAATAGCTGTAAGTATTTGAAATTACTATGCAAATGCCTTAAGTAGGCTAACGACATTTAAACCAAGATCCTTTGTGTAATATCCTCCCTCTTGTAAGATTAATGTGGGAAGATTGAGAGAGCGAAAAAATTTTCCAATTTTTTGAAAATCCTCCGTTTTTAAGGCAAAGCTTCCAATGGGATCTAGCTCATATGTATCAAAACCTGCTGATAGTATAAGGTACTCTGGCTCAAAGCTCTCTAATGCTGGTTTAACGGTCTCTCGGAGGGACTTTTCATACTTCTTTATATTGCAGCCTTGCTCGAGTATGATATTGAGATTAAAACCCTCTCCCTTACCCTGACCGATTTCAGAGGGAAAGCCTAAAAAATAGGGAAAGTACTTCCTCGGATCTCCATGAAGAGAAATAAAAAAAACTTTATCATCTTTGTAGAAGATTTCTTGAGTGCCGTTTCCATGGTGAAAATCAATATCAACAATAGCAACTCGTCCTTTCTTTCTCAGATGCTTGGCGGCTACAGCTGCATTATTAAAGTAACAATATCCACCGTAGGTATCGCGGGAAGCATGGTGACCAGGGGGACGACTTAAGGCATAAGCATATTGACCTTTATTCTTATAAATATAATCAGAGGCATAATAAGCAGAGGAAGCACTCCAAGCCGAAGCAAGCCAAGTCTTATTATTCATGGGAGTTCCACTGTCAAAGCAATAAAAACCCGCATGAGTTAGATTGGTTGGATCCGGTTTAGCTTTCATTCTCTGGGGAAAGACGGTGGGGTAGAACTCCTCACCATTTTCAAGGCTTGAAGCAGCAGTATTGTATAGAGTAAGAAGCTGATAATTATGACAGTCTCGAATAGATTTTAAGGGTATTCTAGGGGGTTCAACGATCTCAAAAAGTTCCGAATTTTTTCTTACTTCCTTAAAAATGGACTCTGCTCTTCTTGTTGTTTCGGGGTGCTTAATTCGGTTTCCTAACGCCCACTCATATTTTGGATGAAATTCAAGTTGGGAGGTATGAAAGAAAACAGGAAGCTTATCCTTGCTTTTTTCTGAATTAGAGCCTGTACTCATAGAGGTGAAATCCTTCTTCATAGTAGGGTTCAAGAAGCCCTTCTTTATAATTTAAAACTTTTTCTTTGGAATCAAATTTTTTCTTAAAACCATACCTTTCATAAGCTTTGGTGGCCCACGTCGCTTTTGGGTGTGCAATAAGGATTAGAGATTCTTGTCCCTTTTCTTTAGCCTGCTCCTCAGCAAATTTGATCAGTTTTTTGCCGTAACCATTTCCCGTTTTTTCTGCATGAACATAAATATAACCTAGATAGGTTGTATTTCCAAAATACTGCATAGAGATTGTTCCAATTTCTTCTCCACTTGGATCCTGAGCAATATAGAAATCTCTTCTTGTGTAGTTTTTATCAATCCAAGAGTCATCGACCTCATGCTCCTTCATATCTTTTTCATCAATAATGGGTTCATACCATTTAGCTGATGAGCTAATGATTCTTGCAATTTTTGACATGTCTTTATAGTTGGCTTTTTTAATTTTCATTTAATAATCCTCCCTATCTAGTGTGATTAAGATTTCCTTCAAGGCTCGTGCCCTCGTTTCAAGACTTTCTGTTACGAGATACTCTTTTGTCGTATGCATGTTTCCACCAATTGGCCCCAGACCATCTAGAATGATTTTTTCGGGCCCACTAAAGTGGTTTACATCAGCAGCACCACCGACCATTTGAGGAGATATATTTTTATCTTCAATTTTATGAACAATTTTTTGGTATTTTTTGAATAGGTTTAAACTTTTTTCATTACTCGCTAGAGGAGGACAATCGTCAATAATCTCAAAATCTATTTCAGATTCTGTTTTCGCTTGGGCACATTTGATATGACTATAGGAGAGTTGTTCTTCAATTTTTTGAGTAATAAAGCTTTGAGTTACAAAACAAGGGTATCTTACTTCGAGCTGTCCAAAAGCATAATCACTCACGATATTATGGCGAATACCTCCATTAATTTTACCAATATTAACTGTGAGATCTTTTGAATAATCGGTTAGACTTTGAAGCTTTGCAAGTTGAAGAGCAAGCTCACCACAAGCGTTCACACCAAGATGATGCTCCCTTCCGGAGTGGGCCTTTTTTCCTTTAACTTTAATATTGTACCAACGATTTCCCTTTCGACCGGTTATGATATCTCCGTCTTTGTAGGCGGGTTCAAAGCCAAGAATAATGGGGGAGTCTAGAGAGAGCTTTTTGAATAGATCGTGAAAACCAATAGAGCCCAGCTCTTCATTAGGAGAAGAAATCACACGAATTCCAAAATTAATAGAGGGATTGCCTTGAAATAACTTTTTAAGCCCATTGAGGATAACAATCATTCCTCCCTTATTATCAACAACTCCTGGTCCATAGGCCTTATTTCCTAGAACTTTTAATTCTGGTCTAAAATGGTCTTTGTTAAAGACTGTGTCAGCATGACATACTAGGGTGATGTATTGAGAACTACGACCTTGAATTTCACCTAAGACTAGCTTTGCACTTTTTTCAGATGGATTTTTGATTTGCCTTGTTTTGAGACCTAGCTGAATGAGCTCTTTCTCAAATATGTCCTGAACTCTTTGAACCGACCCTACCATAGCAGTTTCTGACGATATGCAAACTAAATCCTCTAAAAGCTTGAGCCATTGACTCATAGGTGATTTTGGATAACGAGAAACGTGTGGGTGAATATTTTTTTCAATTAATAAGATTGGGCACCTCCATAACGAAAATATAGAAAAAAAACTTAATAACTACTAGCGCAAAGAAAGTAAATTCGGAATAGACGAATTATTGCTGCGTTAAGTTAAGGGTAGTTATCCTTATAGCAAGGAGGTTTGGGATCAATTTTGACATCTAGAAAATTATTGCTATGGTTCAACACTTGAGAGCTTGATAGAGGAGGAGATTTGCATAATTTAAAGGATATTAATTGGAATCACCTATACGGCTTTTACGAAGTTGCGAAGGTTCAATCCCTTAAAATTGCTGCACGGCAAATGAAGGCTGCTCCCTCCACTGTCTCTGAACAAATTAAAAAACTTGAGAAAACACTATCAAAAAAGCTTTTTAATAGAAGTTCAAAAGGATTATTCCTTACACCTGACGGACAAACCCTTTTTAAACATGCTGAAATTATGTTTGAAGAGGGAAGTAAGCTTCTTGAGAAGTTTTCAGAAGATGATATTGGTGGATACCCAGTCAAAATAGGGTTAGAGGAAACGGTTTCTTATGACCTTGCCATAGATTTTGCTTCTCAATATTGGGATTTCTACGCTCACTATGGAACCGTGAATACATTTAAACAGGCAGAGCATGAGGTTCTCATTGATAATCTTCTTAAAGGTCATATTGATTGGGGGATTTCATTAAGAAAAACGAGAAGAAAAGATTTAGGCTGCCTAGAAATAGGTTCTTTTGAAGTTGCTTTTTTTTGTTCCAATGAACTTTATTCAAAGTTTAAAGATGCTAAAGATCTTATGAACAATATTCCTTTTGCAGAGAGTTACTGGGATAAGAGTCTTAACAACAAAGTCTATAACTATTTAAGAAAAAATGGAGTCGTACCTAAAGAGAAAATATATAGCGATCACACTGAGTTTATTAAAAAACTTTGTGAGAGAGGTCGCTGTGTTATGTTTATGGCAAAAAACCCTCTTCAAAGCTACAAGGATTTAAAACCCTTTCATCTTGGTGAGCCTATAAAAATTAATCTCTATGCAGTTTGGAAAAAAACTGATGAAGGCTTGATTTCCATTAAAAAGCTTAAAGAACTCATTCAGTCAAACTTTAGTCAGCTCCCTGAAAGATATCAGGACGTAGATCTCCAGATTGAAGTGAGTGAAGTCTCGGAGGATCTTCTTAAAGATTAGCGATATATATTTTTAATATCACCTTGAGTGGACCAGTTTCTTGGTGTCTTTACATCAAAGATTTTTGCAATAATATGAGGTATTTGAAAGTTTCTTAATAAAACTTGCTTAATTTCATAGTTCTCTTTAAAGCTAGGACCAACGGCAATAAATGGAACATCTCTGACATTACTTTTTATGAAACCGCTATGTCCATTGCCAGCACCACCATGGTCTGAGGTAATAATAATGTCTACCTTATCAAGAAGATTATTTTTTTTGAGGTGTTCATAAACTCTTTTCACAACATTATCATTATAAGTCATCGCCTCCACGTATTCTTTTGATCCCCACCCCTTGGAATGTCCTGCGTGATCAGTAGAATCAAAATGAGTAAAGATAACTTGATGACCTTCATTAATTGCCTTTAAAGTTTTATTTAGAGCATCATCTAGAATGTTATGGTCTGAGTTTTCTTTTTGAAGAAATTTATTATCTCTTAAAATATCCATGATACCATACCAATCAGCGATAACCTTCATACTCATTTTGGGATACTGGTTTTTTAAAATCTCAAAAATTGTAGATGGCCATTTTTTTCTATAGGGACGAATCTTATTATCGAGAACTCCGTGAACACTTGGTCGAGATCCTCTAAAAATTCCAGTCCAATTAGGACCGCTTAGAGTTGGGAGAATACAGCGCATTTTTGTTGTATGGACTCCCTTTTTATAAAGCGAATTTATAAAGGGAGTTGCGTCTTTATTTTTTCTCATCCAATAACCACCAAACCCATCAAACCCTAAAATTACAACTCTTTTTGAAGAGTTAGAGAAAGCTGGAAACGAGAAAAATAGTGTAATGAGTAAAATAAGTCTAAGCATGATAAATTCCTTTTTTTGTTAGGCCCCTAGTTTGATCACTTTTTTTAATTGTTTTTCAATACGGTTAAGATCTAAGGTATTTAAAAACTTAGAAAAACTCAACCAAGTCGTCATTCCTTTGATATCGCGAAACGGTTCTGGTAGATATTTAGGAAAAGTAACAATATCTCTTTCATAAAGCTCGTAAATTAAGGGGATATCCTTGATGATGAGTTTTCCTGTAAAAAGAAAAGGAATGAGTTCTGGTCGACCTTGGCTTACACACACACTTAAAAAATTAAAAATCTGAATAAAGCCTTTTTCATAGGCGAGGTCTTTCGTAAAAGGCACCCCACCCTGCCCTGTCGTTCCTCTAAAAACTCGATGGGCCCTTTTATATCCCTCCCATTCATCACAGCCTTGATCCCTAAAAAAATCAAAAACATCTATAAAATTAGCACCATCCTCGGCCATTTTAATGGCCTTGATTCGATCATTTACCTTTTTGAGTCGGTAGGGAGTGCATAATAACGAGACGACTTCCATAAAAAGGGCCAGCCCCTCTTGAGTGGTAGCAACCGCAGGAGAGCCCACTGAAAGCCACTTAGCATAAGGTTGTGCTTTTCCATTTAAAGATGTTCCAACATGGACATGGCCTTCATGAACCTCATAAATAGAAAGATCTCTTTCTGAATAGTAAGCACCTTTTTTAAATTTTATATAATTACTCCCAGCAGCAGCATCGGAAACAATCCCGTCGGAAAGCTTTACATGTACGTCATCTCCATGAAAATAGGATTTCAAACGATTTGAGAGAATTTTAACAGCTTTGTGAGCTTCGATATTTCGTGGCTCATGTTCCGTTGCCATAACAAGATTTTTAAGAACTTGGTACATGGTTTCTCCTAAAAGAGAGACCGAGCTTTTATTATCTAAAAAATGAGAGGAAGTACTTCCATAGAGTCTACAGCTGTATTTATAAAATGATTTTTTGCCCCTGTTCTTCAATAGCTTCACTGCCGTTATATATTCTTTAACCTGTCGAGATAGAATGATATTAATTGGATCTGAGGGACCAAAGTGACGAGCGATCTTCTCTCCGAGTTCTTGAAGCTCTGTGATTTTATTCTCAGGATTGAATTTTAATGGATGTTGATTAAAATAATCGGGATGTATCTTTGGCATTTCCCTAAATTTACTCTTTCTAAATGTCTCAAATATGTCACCTCGCCACTTAATAGAATCGAGCACTAGGATTGGTTTTGTGAGTTCAATAAGCGCCTCAGAGTATTTCAAAATACTTTGCTTGTATCTGTTCATAATAGAGTATCGGAGAATTTCATCCCGCGCTTAGATAGGGACAATTGACAAACTTTTAGGGGCAGACTTAGGCTGTTTTTATGAAAAATCTACTTAGCACAATCTTGATCCTATTTGTCAGTCTTAATCTTCATGCTAATGTGAATTGCCCAGCAGTTGAGACTTTGGGAAACGCCAGTATGGAATATATAAGACTTGAGTTAAATGAGAAAATTGCCCAGAAAGTGATTAGAACGGGAGCACGCTCTCACATCCTGATTGAAGAAGTAAAAAATCTGGAGTTCAAGGGCTGTAGGCTAGATGTACTTGTGGATCTTTCTCTGCGCAAGTATTTATCTATAAAGAAAGGAAAGGCCCATATTCGCTCGACCGTCACTCATTTAGACGGACGAAAGATCTGCTTAATGAGTGCTAAAGTTCACAGACTACATTTTGCAGACGTGACTCGTTTTACGGAGAGGATTCTAAAATTTCTGTCTACTTTAGTCATGCCACCCCATACATGTTTTGATCTTTAGATTAGACTTGTCTTAAATTTTATAAAATAATCAAAGAAAGGAGATTTATTATGAGGATGATCACTCTTTGTCTGTTGAGTTTTTTTATGACAAGCGCAAATGCTTGGGATTTTATGTATGAAAAAGATGGAATTAAAGTCTATCGTCGGACTATAAAGGGCTCTCCAATTGTTGGTTTCAGAGGGGAGACTATTATCTATAACCAACCTGAAAAAGTTCTTGCAGTGCTTATGGATAACGATCATCGGCTAGAATGGGTTGATCGACTTGAGCAGTCAGATATTCTAAAAAGAATATCTGAAAAGGAATATATTGTTTATCAAGTTTTTGGATTACCATGGCCACTTTCAAAAAGAGACTTTGTATATCGAGGTGTCTTAACAGTGGATGAGTCAAAGAAATCAATCGTTGTTCGTATGCAAAGTGTTGAGCATAAAGACGCTCCAGAAACTGTTGGAGTACGAGCAGATCTAAAGAGTTCAATGTATAGAATTACTCCTATTGGACAATTCATGACTAAGTTTGAAGTGGAGATCCACTCCGATCCTAAGGGTCTGATTCCTTCTTTTGTGGTGAATTTGGTTCAAAAGAGCTGGCCCTACAAGACGCTAATGTCGGTTAAGCGCCAAGTAGAAAAGCCATACGTGAAGCCCTATCCACTACCTCTTTAGCTAACCTGTTTCTCTTTTTGTTTACGTTCTTCATCAATGCGCTGTACATAGTCGTCATCGAGATGGGCCCATTTTTCAAAGAAGTAGACAGGAGAATGCATTCCAGATAGCCAATAAGAAGATATAAAAATTGAAAGTTGAGTCGGAACTGACATCACTAAAATTTGCACGCTTATTTCAGGGAATAAGCTCGTGTGGGAAATAAGATAAATAATGGATGGCATTGTACACAAGGTAAAAGCAACCATCGTCTTGGCCGTAAACTTCTTAAGACCAGGTGTGATTATTCCAATTCCCATTAAAATTACAAGAATTCCTGTGACAGTGACGACGACCTCAGCAAACGGAATATAAGGTGGAACGAGCTTGAGATAGAATTCTTTTGCAACGAAGTGACCTATTCCACTTGAAGTAAAAATAATGAATAAAACCCCTCTTAGGTAGAATTGTAGAGCGTTCATAGAATCTCCTTAACTAATGAGCTATATAGTATTATAGCACACTCAAAGGACGCCCTAAAGTTCAATAAATTTCATTTCCCTTTTAAATTCTAGACATTTAATAGATATCTATTCAAGATATCCTCTTTTTTGTTGGTCTTTTTCAATGGACCTAAACAGAGCACTAAAATTTCCTTCTCCAAAAGAATTGTGATTTTTTCTTTGAAGGATTTCAAAAAAGATAGGCCCAATAACATTTTTTGTGAAGAGTTGAAGGAGGTATCCTTCCTCATCTCCATCTACAAGGATCTGGTACTTTTTAAGGTCCTCAAGCTTCTCAGTGACTCCTGGAACTTTATCAAGAATATCTTGGTAGTACTCATCATCAATATTTAGCGTTTTGATATCAGTTTTTTTTAGTGATTCGAGAGAAGTTAAAATATTATCTGTGAGCAAGGCAATATGTTGGATTCCAGCACCTTTGTATTCTTCAAGATACTCATTGATTTGAGATCTCTTTTCACTCCCCTCATTTATAGGAATGCAAAAACTTTTACAAGGGGATTGGAGAGCATAACTGGTAAGTCCCGTTTTTTGCCCACGGATATTAAAATATCGAATTTCTTCAAAGCCAAAAATATCTTTATAGAACTGACCCCACTTTTGAAGCTCGCCCCTAAACACGTTATTAGTAAGATGATCAATTAGAGTAAAGCCTTTATCTTGGACCAACTTTTGGTTTTTCTGATCACTGATACCCAATTGCGTGTAGAGCTCTAAAGAATCAAAATCGACAAAGTAAATCAAGCTATCGCCAATTCCATAAATTGCTCGAAGGGCCTCATAGTCACTGGGGGCTTGTTTTGCACCCCTTTCAATTGCAGTTCGAAAGGCAAACTCAGCATCTTCAACCTTTATTGCCATCGAACAAACACTTGGACCATGGCTTTTTTGGAAGCTATCCGCAAATGTTGCGGCTTCGGTATTAAGGAGGAAATTGATTTGATTTTGCTTGTAAAGCTGAATCTTTTTGGAAGGGTGAGATGCCACCATCGAAAAACCCAATTGAAAAAAGAGCTCTTTCAGATCTTCCTGCCTTTGACTTGAAAATTCAATGAACTCTATGCCTTTCATTTTTAGATGATTTGCCATTTCTTACTCCTCCACAATAAAATTTATTTTTAAATATCCTTTATCCATATAAATAAGTATGGGCCAGATCATATAATCCGCTAAAAATTTGAACTATAAGTGGGTGGGAGATGGTAAAATAGAGCCTTAAAAGGAGTTAATAATGGCACTAATCAACTGGGGACCAGAGTACATGATTGGGATGAAAACTGTCGATGGACAGCATGAGAAGCTTGTTGGCTATATCAATCAACTTCATGATGCAATGCTTACAGGTAAGGGGAACGAAGAAATCGGTCAAATCCTTACGAGGTTAGTTGAATACACGGATTCTCATTTCAAATTTGAGGAAAGACTATTTGATCTTCATAAGTATTCTCATGATAAAGAGCATAGAAGACTCCATACGCTTCTTGTTGAGCAGGTTCTTGATTTTAAGAAAAAATTTGATGCTGGTGAAGCGGGTCTTACTAATGAAGTAATGGACTTTTTAAAAAATTGGCTAAGAAACCATATTCTTATTGAAGATAAAAAGTATGTTGGAGAGCTCACATCTAAAGGTGCTAATTAGGTTCAAAAGAAGAATCAATAATTTCTATCTCGAGAGATAATACTCTAGGGTCTTTTCGCATCTTTTCAGTTGATTCTAGAGATTTTGTTCTTCCAAAAATCACTCCATCTTGGATCTTGAGTATGTCAATTCCTAAAATACGGGATAGCTTCTTTGGATCTTCGATCTTTGAGTACTCTAACGTCAAATTTCCTGTGACTATACCAAGAGTATTTTTATGTTGGTCATAAACGACAGGTAAAGAATGAGGCTTAATAGTATAGGATTCTTTAATACTTAATTCAGAAACAAGGAAAATAACAAACCCGGCCCTTTCTTCAAGAATTTTTCCCATATTTGGATTAAATTTTTTCTTTGCTACGGCCCTGAGAGTTTGAGATAAAAAATTCTTTTTACTTGGACCTATTCTCTCTAGATTAGAGAAGTATTGATTGATAAAGTTTTGAATTTTCAAATTACCCTTGATGAGATTGATCTTAGTTTTTAGTTTTGGAGAGGAAGTAGTCTTTTTAGCACTAGGAATGATCGAAGAATCCACCTTATCTACCTTTGGTAAATCAGTTTTTTGAATATCAATATTTTTTACTTCAATAGGTTTATGAACTAAACCTTTTGAAAAATCCGTTTCCACTTTCCAAAAAAGAAAAATGCCAATGGTTAAAAGAACAGTAAATCCAATTAAATACTTTTTCATTTCCTTAGCATCCATTTTTTAGAAAAAATCTGAGACTTATTTTCATGATCATCAATAACTCTAAGATTGAAATAATAATTTTTATTAGAGTAAATCTTCTTTAGTATATACTTTATTTTGATTTCTACATTTTCAGAGGTCGCATTGAACCACGACATAATATCGGATGTGCCCGGCCTCTCCCCCAGAGAGACTTCATAACGTAATCCTTCAGAGTAATTCTTCCATTCCGCTTGGAAGGAGCGAGATTGATCCCAATCTTTAGTATTGATGACAATTTGAGGATTGAAATCAATATCAAAAAAATTTGGAGGTTTAAACGGATGTCCAAATACCTTAATCTCCCACTTGATAAAATCTCCCTTGTAGGAATTAGAACCATCCAAAACTTTTATAGTCCAATCACCATAGCTATCTTCTCCATAAAAAGCATTACTCAATAGGATCTCTTCATTAATTCCTCGATTAATAATTCCACTATTGATATTCATGAGGATACTTTTTGTACCATTTGGAGAATAAAGCTCAATACCAATATCGGAAGTATAGGGGTGATCGATTGAAATTTTCACTTGGATCGCCTCGACAAATAATCGATGTTTTACTCTTATTGAATGAGAGACACCGAGGTGGGAACCATCTGGTATTGAGCGTCCAAGGTGCCCACTTTGATAATCCCATTCGTTTGAATTGGGATTTTCAGTCTGCACAAGTTTGCCCCAATTACTTTTATATTTTTCTGCCATTTTGATGGCCATTTCTAAATCAAGCGCCCCAAAGCCATACCAGTTGTGAAAAGAGAACCCCGCACTATTTTTAACCCAACCATCTTGATAAATATGCCTTTTTAGATTTTGCTTGTTAGGATGAGAAATCGTGTTAGGTGAATCTGGCTTCCAGGCCGTAGAGGCAAGAATATGTTTTATGTCTCTCCACCCGAGTTTTGGATTAGCTTCTAGTAGTAGGGCAGATGCTCCGGAAATGACAGGGGCAGCGGCGCTAGTACCGTTCATCGTGGATGTATAACTACAGTTTCGATTAAGAGATGAGCCGTATTCAAATAAGTTTTTAGGGTATTGAGTAGCCTTGGAGCTTCCTTCATCGCAGCTCGACAAGTCAGTCGTGAGTATGGCCGGATAAATAGAGCCATATTCGCCACCAGGAGCGGATATCCATAGATTGGGCCCAGGTGAGGAATAACTTGCTTTTTTACCAGAGGAGTTAATTGAACCGACTACAATAAAATAGGGTAAAGAATTACTTCCTAAAAGAGCAGAGTTACCATAATACTCGTGATTAAAATTTGAGTTACATTTTTGTGCCTGATCTTTGAATTCATTTCCCGCTGATTTTACATAAATTGGCCCAAGCCCATCTCTTAGCTTATCCATATTTTTACGAATGGATTTTTCAAAATGACTATTAATCTTATAAAATGAGCACGGATTCTTACCGTAGCTAAAATTAAAGACATCAAAGTCTCCCTCTGCTTGATGAACAAGTTCATGAATCGTATTACTCCCTCCAATAAACTTAAAGCCAGCTATTCCAGCGAAAGGGGCAATCCCTCTTCCGCCTTTACCATTCCAACCTCTAGAAGCAATAATACCAGCAACACTTGTGCCATGAAATGATTTCTTTGATGTAGGATTATCGATATAATCGTTTTCTTTCCTACCAGTAAAATAATTACGTGAACCTGGGATAATATTGGTGCGAAGATCTTCATGGTCGATCTCGAGTCCTGTATCACTTATCGCAATTTTAATTCCTTTACCGCTGAACCCTCTTTCATAAATATCTCCGGCCCTAATATCCATTCCATATAAGGCTTTACTCCTCGAGAATGTTTTTTGTCCTTGATTGAAAAGGTGCCATTGGTAGGGGAATAATGGATCCTCCTCAGTTTTGAATCTACTAATCGCTTCTACTCTTCTTTCGTCACGAATTTCACTCTCATTAGTTGATGGAGGTATTGGTATAGGAGTGGGAGTATTATCAGAAGATAGCCTTTCCCTTTCTCGCAGCAGTTTACTGAATTGAAGCTTTAAGATGTCTAGAGACCTTTCCTTATTTGATAATTCAGTGATCTCATTTTTAGAGGATATGTTGAAGTTCAAAAGTTCGTTAAGAAGATCCTGTTCATCTTGAGTTTCTTTAGAAATTAAATCTCTAAAGTTTTTGAGATCTTGATGGAGCTCTTTTTCCTTGTTGATTAGTCCTGAACGATAATATCCATAAAGAACCGAATTGAAATTATTATCTCTTAAACTTTGTTTTATGAATTGAAGTAAAGACTCCTTCTTTTCTTCAAAAATTGAGATTAAACTATTAATTTTGTCATAATAAACTTTTCTCAAATTAAAAATTATTTCTAGAATCTTTTTCTTCTGAGTCAGTATTTTTACTTGATGATCGCTATTTAGGATTTCTTTTTTTGAGAGCTTTTCATCAAGTTTATAGATTTCAATGACAAGCTCTTGCTCTTTTTTCTTATTTTCAATGGAATCCAAAATGTTTTTCTTTAATAAACCAGAGGATTCAACTAACATCTTTTTGAGTTCTTCTAGCTGATCTCTTATTGAATTTAGACTTTTTTCCTGCGATTGACCTTTTTCAATGACCTCTTTTTGTAGAGATTCTTTCTGTTCCATCCAATCTTTTTTTTGAATTCCAATTTGTTTTAATGCATTGGAATGCTCTTCAAAGTTTAATGAAAGTTTATCAGGTATGTTTATGGACTCAATTTCAGTTTTTCTTTTAAGAAGACTTTCTTTTAGTTCAGTGTTTTCATTTAAGGAAGTGACTTCAGATGGAGATGTTTCAGAGACTTTCTGAGAACACCCATTTAAGAGAATGAGAAAAAGCAAAAATAGCCGATAAAACATAGTTATTTTATCGGCTAAATGATAGAGTCAATATACTTTATTTGGCCAAATTGTTTAAAAGTTTTTCTGCATCGGCCCGACCGTATCGGCTAAGATCTCTAAAATGATCTTCATCAATACTAGCATCCATAAGTGCTTGAATTGCTTGCCTATAATCAAGGCCAGGATTGATTGATTTGGCCATGCCTAAAATGGCTGCAACATGGGGAGCGGCCATGGAGGTCCCACTCATTTCAGTATAGGTAAAGTCACCAACTGGGTTTGTTTTATATAATGAAAGAACATTAGTTCCAGGTGCCCAGATGTCTACGCTATTTTTACCATAACCCGAGAAATATGCCTTTTGTCCTGCACCAGTATAAGCACCAACAACAACGATATTATCGGAGTCGTATCCAGCAGGGTAGTAAGGTGTTTCATCGTTATTTCTTTTGTGATTTCCTGCCGTGGTAACAAAAATAATATTATTTTTTGCGAGATCTCTCATTGCATCAAGCAGTGCTTGTGAGAAATCACCGCCCCCCCAACTCGCATTAATAATTTGGACACCATTATCAATGGCATAGTAGAAAGACTCGATGATTCCACTCGTAGGTGATCGGGCCTCTCCTTCTGCTTTTTTATTGAAGATTTTAAGGGCCATAACTCTCGCTTGATTCATTATGCCTTTTATTCCTCGCTCATTATGTTTTGCGGCTATGATTCCAGCAACATGAGTTCCATGTCCCCATTCATTATCTATGGGGTCCGAAATTTTTCTAGCGAAGTCCCAGCCATAGATATCATCGACGTAACCGTTTTGATCATCATCCACACCTGGTTGACCATTTTTTTCGGCTTCATTAATCCAAACGTTTTCTTTAATATCTGGGTGATTATAAGTGATTCCAGTATCAATCACTGCAATGATGACATCTTTTTTTCCTTGAGTGATCTCCCATGCCTTCATTGCCGAAATATCCATTCCTTCTTTGTAGTTGATCTCTCGACCTCGTTGTCTTTTTCCTCGATTGAGAAGATTCCATTGTTTGAGAAAGCCTTTTTTTTCGGTGATTTCTCGACCCCATTGGATATCTACAGGAGTATCGAGGTGATAATAATAATTAGGTTCAATATATTCTACAAGAGGGTGGTTTCTAATTGTCTCGAGATTACTTTTGTTAAGACCTTGATCACTTAGTGTGTAAAAATAGTGGTTTTTAACTCGAAGTCTTTCAACCTTCCCTACATTAGAAAGAAAGTTAAGGAAGCTCTCTGGATTTTTTTTTAGTTTGATGATGTAGCCATCATAATTTTTAGAGTAAGAACTTAAACTGAGTAATAGAGTAGTGAATAAAATAAAAAATTTCATGAAACATCCTTGTTGCATATATTTTTATAGGATTTCAAAGAAAGTTAAGAAAGTAAATAAATCTTAGGTTAATTGACCCGTATGTATTTCTTTAGGGACACTTCTAAACTTTCTTAGGTATGATAGATACTATGAAAAAATATTTTCATTCAGAGGGAACCTATCAACTGACCTCTTTTTATTTTCTGAGAGGAATCGGTTTACTTTATTTTCTTGTTTTCTGGCCTTTATATAACCAGTACTTAGGATTATTGGGAGAGGATGGTCTTCTTCCTATCGCAAATCTTTACCCTGATCATTTCACATGGGTTCAATTTTGGAATAATCCTTCTCTCTTTTGGTTCGAGCAATCAAATAGCTTTGGAGTAGGAGTGATTCAATTAGGTCTTCTTCTTTCTTTATTTGTATTATTTGGGTTTTCTCATCCCTTGATTCTATTTTTACTTTGGTTTTTTCAGCTCTCTTTCGTTCATTCAGGTCAAACCTTTTGGGGATTTGGCTGGGAAACGAACTTATTAGAGATTGGTTTCCTCTCTATTTTTATGACTTCTAATAGAATTATGGTCTTCTTACAAAAATGGGTTTTATTTCGGCTTATGTTAGGTGCAGGGCTAATTAAACTAAGAGGAGATCAGTGTTGGGTAGATTTAACCTGCTTAAGTGATCATTTTGAGACTCAACCAATTCCTAATCCCTTGAGTCCTTTCTTCCATTTTCTTCCCACGTTAATACATAAAACGATGGTTTTTATTAATCACTTTATTGAATTAATAGTCCCATTTTTCCTTTTTTTAGGAAGAAGGTTTTCTAACGGTGCTGGAGTTCTCTTTGTCCTTTTTCAGTTAGGCATTATGATGACAGGAAATTTTGCCTGGATCAATATAATCGCTCTTGTTATGAGTATTTCCTGTTTTGATGATCCATTTCTAAAAAAACTTACCCCTCAATTTTTATATAAATTTATTAAATTGAAAAAAGAATCAAGAATAAAAAATAATCTATCCTATCTTCTTTTGATCTTTGTCGCTTTTAAAAGCATTGACCCGATAAAAAACTTAATTGGACCTAGGCAAATTATGAATCGATCCTATGATCAGTTCCATTTCGTGAATAGTTATGGGGTATTTGGTGGGATTACTAAAATAAGAAAAGAGGTCATCATTAAAGGCACAAATGACTCTACCATAACCCCTTCAACTGAGTGGAAGGAATATGAGATTCCATGCAAGCCTGGAAATATATTTGACAGGCCTTGTGCCGTGGCCCCATATCATTACCGGCTGACTTGGCAAATTTGGTTTGCTGCAATGAATAGCTATGAATATAACCCCTGGATCATTAATCTTGTTTATAAATTATTGAAAGGGGATGAAGCAGTTCTCTCTCTTTTGTCCAAGAACCCATTTCCTGCAAAACCACCTAAGTATATTAAATTAGACCATTATATTTATGAATTTGCACCACTAGAAAGTCAGCAGTGGTATAATAGAAAATTTGAAAAAGTATATTTACCTCCACTAAGCTTAGACAATACAAGTCTTGATGACTTTGTTAGAAAAAAGGGGTGGAAATGAAGACTTGGTTTCATGTATATATTTTATTGATTTTAATATTAGGGTGCACGACTCAAAAATCAGGGGAAAAAGTGAACTTAGAAAATACAAAAAGAGCAACCTTCGCGGGCGGATGTTTTTGGTGTATGGAACCACCATTTGATCAAAGAGAGGGAGTCCTTGAAACCATTAGTGGTTACGCTGGGGGCGAAAAGATAAATCCTACCTACGAAGAAGTCTCCTCTGGTGGAACAGGTCATCTTGAAGTTATTCAAATAGTCTATGATCCGAGCAAGGTTTCTTATGAGGAGCTTATAGATATCTTTTGGAAAAATGTGGATCCAACGGATGATGGAGGACAATTTGTTGACCGAGGACCGCAATATGGAACCGCAATTTTTTACCATGACGAAAATCAAAAAAAGATTGCAATGGAGTCTAAAGAAAAGCTTGCCCAAAGTGGTGTTTTTAAAAAACCAATTATAACTCCCATTAGAGAGCTTAAAAACTTTTCTCCTGCTGAAGATTATCATCAGGACTATTACCAAAAAAATCCCATTCGCTATAAATATTACCGATACAATTCTGGTAGAGATCAGTTCCTAGAAAAGAAATGGAAGCCTTAAGAAATAGGTTGGTAACTGAGACCGAGTTTAATAATTCTCTCTAAAAGCCTAGGGTAGGGAATACCAACTTGATTGGCACTTCTTGCAAACTCATCATCGATGGCAATATCAGGGTTTGGGTTTACTTCAATGATATAAACATTATGATTTGAATCCACCCGTAAATCAAAGCGAGCGTAACCTGTGATCCCTAAAACTTTATAGGCCTTGGTCACAATTTTATTAATCTTCTTTTCTAATTCAGGATCAACCTTTGCCTTTTTATCTTTAATTCCTTTTCTTTTTCGATAGGCGCTATTGGCCTTGGCCCTACTTGAATAGATTTCTTTTTCGGGGTTCTCGGTGTTTTCAAAAAGAAGCTCCCAAATAGGTAATACCTTTGGTCTTTTATTTCCAAGAACTCCTACAAAAAGCTCACGACCTTCAACAAACTCTTCTACGATAGCGTGATCATTAATCTTTTTGTGAACAAATTGAATTCTCTCTTTTAACTTTTCCCTACTATTTACAATAGAAGCTTGTGAGAGTCCTAAAGAACCTTCTTCGGTAAGGCACTTTACAATAAGCGGATAATTTAAGTCTTTAGGTATTTTAATCGACTTATCTTTTTTAAAAGATAAAAAATTAGGAGTGAGAAGATTGTGATAGCGAAGAATTTTCTTTGTCGTTGATTTATCAACGGTTATCGAAAGAGCATGAGGATTACATCCCGTATACTTAACACCCAAAAGCTCTAGATAGCCGAGCAGGTTGTGGAGGTGATGTCTCTGCTCTTGGAATTCTTCCATGATATTAAAAACAATATGTGGTTTAAACTCTTGTACAGCAGATTTAATAGGATCTAGGTCCGCATAGATGCCAAGAACTTTGACCTCATGTCCATTTTTTTTAAGTTGGGATATAACATCATATTCAGTTATCCATGGCGTCTCAATTCGATCGATTTCTGAAAGATTAATATTTTGAGGGGGGACAAGTAATTCGTGAACGAGGGCAAGAATCCTGAGTTTTGTCACATATATACCTTGTGTAAACCTGACTTAAAGTATTCGTTTGAAGGCTTCATTAAAGCTTCTATAAGGTCTATTTTCTTATCCCTTTTATTTTTTTTCAAATCAAATTTAGAACGGGAACATATTTCTTGGATACTCTCAATATATCTTTTTACAATAAAGTCTCTTTTATGAATAGATTTACAAAGATTAGCGACTAATTGATCTTTTTTCGATGTTTCTAATTCTTTTAGGAGACTTAGGCAAAATTCACCTTTTACAGACTCCTCGAATTTTTTATACCTCTCGATTCGTAGTCTTTTTTTCTTTTCCTTATAATAATCAAACAGTGTCATTTCGATTTCTGTGTAGAGCGTATCTTTAATGAATCTTTTACAATAAGGTTCTTTTCCTTTGATTTGGTTCATCAACTCATCACAAAGCTTAAGCTTTTTTAAGGCAGGCCAGTCTTCGTAGGTTTTTTTCCAATTATTTTGAGGGTTCAACCATACAGCAAATGTTTCGGCCCAGTCTTCATCAGGATGTGCCTGAGCATAGAAAGGCTCGAGGTGAGCGACATAGTTTTTATCATAAGGTTTAGGTGTATAGCTTATTGGGTAGGGGACAGAGGTAAGACCAAAAAGCTTTTGTCTCTTTTTATTTCTTCTTAAATAATAAGCATTATCCAGAGCATGTGCCGTTTCGTGCCTTAGAAGCATCATTAACC
Source organism: uncultured bacterium (assembly GCA_965365285.1). Lineage (GTDB taxonomy): Bacteria > Bdellovibrionota > Bacteriovoracia > Bacteriovoracales > Bacteriovoracaceae > JAURDE01. The sequence continues at coordinate 25,157 of CBDUBC010000003.1, read as the reverse complement.
AATCTGCGCTCTTGCCTTCGGCCTCTCCTATCATAGAGACTTCTAGATCAATAAGCTCTTTGTTGAGTAGATAAAAGGGGATCGCAAACCCCGTAGTTCCATCAGGACAAAACCAATCATCTGAAATCCAAATTTTGGGTTTTAGTTTGATATTTTTAGAATCAAGTTCAGCATAAAGCTTTTGAATATAGGGAAACACCCAAGACTTTTCTAGGTCCAAGTTCAAATCCTTAATTCTGAGCTCTTTTAGTCTATCACTTAACATAGCCCACAATATTAGGCTGATTTCTGTTGATTTCAATCCGCGAAGTAAAAAGTTCACGAATTATTTATCAATAATTCTAATAGTTTAGATTAGGTAATTATGGCCATTACTCTCAAAAGCTCTATTAGATGGGGTACAATAATTCTAAGGAGTTTTTTATGAGTGATTTTATAACTCGAATTGAAGAAATTGAAAAAATGATTGATGAAGGAAAACTTGATGAGGCCAAAGAGGCAATTACTCAACTTATGGGTAATGTGAATGTCGATCTTAATCAAATTATTAAAGAGATCTCTTCGAATTAATGACTATGCCCTACACATCGGCACTTTCTTAAGCTGATGAAATGACCGGCAACCAAAAGAATACTTCCTACGATGGAGAGGAGGTGAAGACTATGAGAGTGGCCGTGCTCAACAAGTGTTACTATTAAAAGTCCTGAGCCTATCGTACCCAAAATGAATGGAATTTTATCTCTATGGACCTTATAAACCCTATAAAAACTAAAAAAAGCAACAGGTGCTACAAGGAAGAAAAATGCCATATGGACCAGTTCATGCTCAAAATACTCACCTAAATTTGGCATAAAAATAAGAAGAATTGGCGTTAAAATGCAGTGGATCGCGCATAGTCCTGATAAGGAAATTCCCACTTTATCGATTTCATTGTGCCCTTCTAAATTCACTCTTTTCCTCTCATTTATTTAGATGGCGTAAAAAACCACATTGTGAAGATAATTTCAAGTCATTTGCAAAAATGTTCTTTTTTACAAGCCACTGGCAAGAACTCAAAAAGACTGCTAGTTTGCGACCATGAACCTTAAGGATGGGCTTAAAAATGCGGGGCTTAGTGTTACAAAACCGCGGCTAGCAATACTAAATTATCTTAAAAAAAACCACGGGCCCTTCTCTGCTGATGAGATTCACAAGGCACTGGGGTTAGACCTATGTGATCAAGCTACTATTTATAGGTGTTTATCGAGCTTTGAACAAAAGGGGCTCATCAAAAAGTGTTTTTTTGGGGATGATGTGGTTCGTTATGAAATCGATGATCCCTCCCATCACCACCACCATTTAATCTGCAAAACTTGCAAGAAAGTTGAAAAAGTCTCTTTTTGTTTTCTTAAAGAAGTCGACAAAATGCTTGGTCAAAAGGGCTATATAGATCTCGAGCACAGTCTCGAGTTTTTTGGCATCTGTCCTAGCTGCCAGCATTAAGTCTTTGATAACCCTTAGAACTTCATTTTAAAATACGACCTTATTTGCCCATAATTAACAACGGTGATATAAAGCCCTGATTTATTTTAGCTTTTAAGGAGATGTATGGGCCTTTTCAATTGGAAAAAGAAGAAGGATGAACAACCTAAAGATATAAAACCAGGAACTGGTAGCGTAAAAAACATTATCGCTGTGGCCAGTGGAAAAGGTGGTGTTGGTAAAAGTACCATGACCGCTAACCTCGCGCTGATGATGGCCAGAAAGGGAATGAAAGTCGGTGTAATTGATGCCGATCTTTATGGTCCAACTCAACCTGGACTCCTTGGAAGTAGAGAAGCTCCTAAGGCCGTAAATGGTCAGATTATGCCAATTGAAAAAGATGGAGTTAAATTTATCTCTATGGCCTCTATTAATCCAAGTGATGAAGCTATGGTAGTTCGTGCTCCTATTGCCATTAAGGCCATCCAACAATTTCTTGGTGGTGTTTGTTGGGGAGAGCTTGATTTCCTTTTTATCGATCTTCCTCCTGGAACAGGAGATATTCAATTGACTCTAGCACAACAAGCGCACCTCTCCGGCGCTATCATTGTGACTACTCCTCAAAAAGTAGCCGTTGAAATTGCTAAGAAAGGTCTTTCCATGTTTAAGACCGTGAATGTTCCGATTTTAGGGATTGTTGAAAACATGAGTGGACTAGCTTGTGCTCACTGTAATGAAATGAATCATGTCTTTGGAAAAGGTGGAGGAGCTGAACTCTCTAAAAAGCTTGATGTGCCTTTCCTTGGTGAAATTCCACTCGATCTTTCTATTATGCAAGGCGGAGATGATGGTACGGCCGTCGTACTAAGAGATGAGGATTCTCCGGCCAAGGCATCTTTTGCTAAAGTGGGGGAAAAGCTTGTTGAAGAACTCATTCGAAGAGAAAAAGATGCTCAGGCGAATGAACCCACGGAAATTAAATCCGAAGGCTCAGAGGTTACTCTTACTTGGCACGATGAAACGCATACCAAGTTAAGCTCTTATGATCTTCGACTAGTTTGTCCTTGTGCTTCTTGCGTGGACGAAAATACAGGAAAAAGAATTCTTGATCCTAAATCAGTACCGCTAGATATTACTGTTTTAGGACAAAGACCAATTGGACGTTACGGGGTAACCTTTAATTTCTCTGATGGTCATAATACAGGAATTTATAAATATACTAATTTAAAGGCCATGGGAGTGATCGGACCTCAAGATGGCCCATCATTTAGCGTATAAAGGGTTCTAACATGATTGAGATTCATGCTTTTCCAACATCCAATCCGGATGTCTGTGAATTTAAAACAACGGAAACTTTCCTAGAGGCCGCAACTTACTACTGTAAATCAACAGACGAGGCCCTCGGCTCAGCTCTTTGTGAATTCATCTTTGATATCGAAGGGGTCCAAGAGGTTTACGTTAAACAAAACTCTGTGACCGTAAAGAAAAACTCTGAAAAGACTTGGAAAGAGTTTGGACCTCTAGTTGGAAGCGCTATTAGAAAAGCAAATGAAAGCGATCGCCCTTATTTTTCACAAGGTTTACTTAATAAAATCTATGGGGATAAAAAACCAAATGTTGAAAACTCTGAAGTTCTTGGAACTGAGCTTGGTAAAAAAGTTCAATCTGTTCTACAAGAATTTATCAATCCAGCACTCGCCGGTCACGGTGGATATGCTCAGCTAGTCGATATTCAAAATCGAATCGCAATTCTCAAGTTTGGAGGAGGTTGCCAAGGTTGCTCTCAGATTACGGTGACCGTTAAGCAAGGCGTAGAAAATCTTCTCAAAGAACATGTTCCTGAAATTGAGGGTGTAAGGGATGAGACAGATCATAATGCTGGAGAGAATCCTTACTTTAAATAAGTTATTAGACGGTCATAAATAAAGCGTTGTATAATCTCCCTAGTTAAATAAGGAGATTTAACCATGCAGTACCGGAAGCTCGGCAGATCAGGAACATTTGTCTCGTCACTCTCATTTGGTACATGGGTTACCTATGGAAACCAAGTCGATACCAAACTTTCTGAAAATCTTATGTCTTTGGCCTATGAAAGGGGAGTCAACTTTTTTGATAACGCAGAGGTTTATGCAGCAGGAGAGTCTGAAGTCATCATGGGAAAGACTCTTAGGTCTCTCAAATGGCCACGAGATACCTTCATGGTATCCTCTAAAGTTTTTTGGGGGGGATCACTTCCCACTCAAAGAGGATTAAATCGAAAACATCTCGTTGAAGCATGTCACGCCGCCTTAGATAGACTTCAAGTTGATTATCTTGATCTTTACTTTTGTCATAGACCTGATGAAGACACGCCGATGGAAGAAATCGTGATCACGATGAATCATCTCATGTCCCAAGGAAAGATTTTTTACTGGGGAACTAGCGAGTGGAATGCGGATCAAATTATGCATGCCCACGCCATCGCTAAAGAATACAAACTTGTTGGCCCGAGTATGGAGCAACCACAATATAATCTTTTCCATCGTGAAAAATTAGAGAGTGAATACCTTAGAGTATTTAAAGAGGTTGGGATTGGAACAACCATTTGGTCTCCATTAGCCAGCGGTATTCTTACAGGTAAATATAATAAGGGGATCCCATCAGGTTCGCGGATGTCTCTTGAAAACTTCTCCTGGTTAAAAGATCAGCTTAAAAGTGAGGAAGGGCAGAATAAAGTTCAAAAAGCGATTGAGCTCGAAAAAATAGCTAAAGAAATTGGCGTGAGCCTCACTCAGTTATCTCTTGCCTGGTGTCTTCTTAACCCTCATGTCTCTACTGTCATTTTGGGGGCTTCCAAAGAGAATCAACTCTCTGAAAATCTAGATTCATTAGAGGTGATCCCAAAGCTTACCACCGATATCTGTGAAAAAATAGAAAACATCCTCAATAATAAACCAAGGCTTGAACGAGACTGGAAGGCCTAAAAGGGTAAATTTTGATTAGCTATTTTTTTTGCGGGTTTATTTTAGCTGCTCTTTTACCATTTATTTATAAATTAGGCAGAGGAGTGAGTTACGCTTCCGTAGTCCTTTATTCTTTTGGTCTTTGTTTCTTATTTGGTGAGCAATTATTTTTTAGAGGACAACTCAACCAAATTATTTTTTCTTATCCTTGGTTTAAAGAATGGGGGCTTTATCTTTCTTTTCATCAAAATGGCTTTAATCTCCTCTTTGCCACTCTCATAAGCTTTATAGGTACATTCATTTTAAGTTATTCTTTTAGCTATTTTAATAAAAATGAAGAAGAAGGGCGATTTCTTGCAGTCATACTTCTATTTAAGATGAGTATGCTTGGAGTCGTTCTCAGTAATAACCTGATGCTAACCTTCATTTTTTGGGAGCTTACAGGGATCACTTCCTTTCTTCTTATTGGATATTCTCACCAGGTTGAAATTGCTCGAGAAAATGCTAAAACAGCACTTTTTGTGACAGGTTTTGGGGATCTTTTTTTTCTTGCCGCTATCGTTCTTTTTTTTCTCGATGTGAAAACTCTAGAGCTAAATCAAATCGTAAGCCTTGATGCCTCCAGCTTTAAATTCTTTCCTTGGATTCTAGGTAGTCTTTTAATCGCGGCCTTCACAAAATCAGCACAATTTCCATTTCATTTTTGGTTACCACGAGCCATGGTTGCGCCAACTCCAGTCAGTGCCTTTCTTCATTCTGCGACAATGGTAAAGGCCGGTATTTTTCTAGTTATTGTATTTTTTCCTTTAATCAGACAAAGTATTATTGCTCTAGACTCTCTGATCGTGATTGGTTCCTTTACAGCACTTTTGGGAGCTTTTAGCGCTCTATTTCAAACTGATCTTAAAAGGCTTTTGGCCTTTACCACCATAAGTTCATTGGGAATTATTTTTGCTTTAGTGGGATTAGGGTCTGACCTTGGTCTGCAAGCTGGAATTGTTTATATTTTGACCCATGCTCTTTTTAAATCTTCTCTTTTTATGACCGTGGGATCTATTGATCACCATATGCATACAAGAGACCTTACACATTTGTCCAATCTTAGAAAGTTTTTACCGCTCACTAGTCTTGTCGCTTTTTTAGCGGCCATATCAATGCTTGGACTTCCTCCGTTTGTAGGTTATGTTTCTAAGCATCTTTTCTATAAATCGGCCCAAGAGCATTCTATTTTTAGTCTAGTAGCTCTTTCTCTTGCTAACCTTATGATGGTGAGTGCGACACTAAAGTATCTTTTACCCTTCTTTAAAAAATCAAAAGAATCTCCCCATAATAAAGACCTTTCTCTTCTTCTGTGGATTTGTCCTTTTATGATCGGATTAGCAGGATTGATTTTTGGAGTCTTTGCAAACTCTTTAACTGAGATGATCATTAATCGCTCTGTTCTAGGAGTGATTGGAAAACCGCATCCTGAAATTTTAACTCTATGGCATAAACCTGATGGGTTGCTTGCTTTAAGCATTGCTGTATTCGTCCTGTCTTACTTATTATATCGATGGACTAAAAATCTCACTACCAAAAGAATGCCTTTTATCGATAAGGCCTATAATATTTATAAGAGAATACTTAATGCACTCATTTCTTTTTCCGGGAACTTTATTAACAATTTTCAAGATGGAGACTATTGGAAATATATAGTTACAATTATGGTTTTTACCATTGCTTGTCTTGTTCCTCTTGTTTCTCAATTTAGAACTCCTCTTTATTTAAATTGGGAAGATGTAGCCCCACTTGATTTAGCCGCCTTGCTTTTAATGAATGCAAGCTGTTTACTTGCTATAAGGCTTAAGTCGAGGTTAGGAAGCGTTATCGCTTCTGGTGGAATTGGATTAGGAGTCACTTTTATTTACGCGCTTTATGGTGCACCAGATCTCGCCCTCACACAAATGATGGTAGAGATTCTAACTCTCGTTCTTCTCGTGATCGCTATTAGAAGACTTCCAATTTATCGCTCCCATATGAATGAGAATAAAAAAATAATCTCCTTACTAGTCGCTGGAACTCTTGCAAGTTTTCTAGCATTAATTACCCTTGAGGCACTCAATCTCGATGTTCAACCTAAGATTAGTAATTTCTTTTCTCAAAATAGTTATTTGATGGCGCGCGGGCGAAATGTTGTCAATGTCATTCTGGTTGATTTTAGAGGTCTTGATACTCTAGGTGAAATTACGGTGCTTTGTTTAGCAGGGCTTGGAGTTTTTTCTCTACTGAAAAGTAAAAAGGAAAAAAATGAACTCTCGGATATTTAATACGGCAGTAAGGATTATTTTTCCTATTCAAATTGTTGTCTCTATTATCATCCTTTTTCGAGGTCATAATAACCCAGGCGGAGGTTTTATTGGTGGGCTCATTCTAGCGGTTTCTATCGTTTTAAAATCTCTTACCAAAGAAAAAGGAAAACCATCACTTCATTGGAATCCTAAGTTTATGATGGCCTTTGGACTTTTATGTGCTCTTACAGCGGGTACTATTCCTCTTTTTATTCAAAAGCCATTTTTAACCGGGTTGTGGCCAGATCTAAACATTCTAGGCTTTATCCCTTCAACGGTTTTCTTTTTTGATTTAGGAGTCTATCTCCTTGTGACAGGGATGGTTTTACAGGTGGTGCAAGCTTTAGAGGAGGAGCTTGAGGTATGATTTTTTTTAAGGCCTTCACCTTGGGAATGATTTACTTTACAGGGTTCTATCTGCTTCTTCAAAGATCTCTTATTCGAAACCTTATTGGAATTCTTGTCCTTTCTAATGGGATTAACCTTCTTATTTTCGTCGCAGGAGGAAATCATCGCGGTCTTCCTGCCTTTATTCCTGAAAATATGAAATCTCTCGTGACTCCTCATGCCGATCCGCTTCCCCAGGCATTAATTCTCACTGCGATCGTCATAAGTTTTGGCGTTTTTGCTTTTTTTCTTATGTTAAGTCTTAAGGTTTATGAATACTTAAGAACTGATGACATGAATGATATTGAGGAGAATATCTAATGAACTTTCTCATTATTCTACCGATTCTTCTCCCTTTATTAACAGGTGTTCTCTGTATCTTTTTATGGAATAGATGCCGCTATCAAAAATGGCTTTCTCAAATAAGCTCATTTTTTCATGTGGTGTTGTCTTTTTATATTTTAGGTCATGTTATTGATCACGGACCTCTTATTCAGACCATGGGTAATTGGGCCTCTCCTTTTGGTATAACTTTTGTAATCGATACTTTTAGTGCTCTCATGCTCATGATTTGTTCACTCGTAGGGTTTTCCACGATTATATTTTCATACAAGATGGAGGAGCCCAGAAAATTTAGGCTTGGACTCTATCCCTTTCTTCAGTTTCTTATGATGGGGGTGTGTGGTGCCTTTTGCACGGGAGATCTTTTTAATCTCTACGTTTGGTATGAAGTGATGCTGATGTCGAGCTTTCTTCTTCTTGCTCTTGGAGGAGATACTTACCAACTTGGTGGTGCTCTTAAATACACTTTAATCAATCTTTTTTCTTCGTTACTCTTTTTAAGTGCATTAGGTCTTATTTATGGAAAGCTAGGAACTCTTAATATGGCAGACGTCGCTCAGAGAGTGATAAGCTTTTCTACTCTTACTCCAGAGCTTAAAAGTTCTTTTGTTTTACTATTTCTCGCCTTTGGTATTAAATCGGCAATTTTTCCGCTCTTTTTTTGGCTTCCTGTTAGTTACCCGAATACATCCTATTCTGTTAGTGCAATCTTTGCAGGACTTCTCACGAAAGTAGGAGTTTATTCTCTTATTCGATGCTCTGTTTTATTTTTTGGTCATGACTTTCATTGGCTGAGAGGACCACTTTTAATTGTAGCATGCTTGACGATGATTGTAGGTGTTTTTGGAGCCGTTAGTCGTTCCAGTATGAGAAATATTCTATCTTTTCATATCGTGAGCCAAATTGGTTATATGATCCTTGGGCTTGGATTATTTGGTAAATTTGGTATTGCTTCCGCAGTCCTCTATATGGTCCACCATATCGCGGTGAAAACGAATCTCTTTTTTGCGGCAGGAGTTGTTCAGCACTTAAGAGGATCTGATCGACTTTCTAAAATGGGAGATATTTATAAAGAACATCCTTATTTTAGTTTACTCTTTTTAATTCCTGCTCTTTCTCTTGCTGGTATCCCTCCTTTGTCCGGTTTTTTCGCTAAATATGGAGTCTTATTTCGTGCCATTGAAAGTCATCATTATCTAGCGGCCATCGTAAGTCTATTTGTAGGCTTTCTTACTCTCTATTCTATGATTAAAATTTGGTCGGAGGGATTTTGGAAAAAAAGCTCCAAAAAAATGCATCATGAAGAACTTCATCATATCAAGATTCATAAAAGCTTTTTCGTACCTATGATTATTCTCGCTTTTGTGACCATTTGGATTAGTATCAATCCCGCGAGAAGCTATCAACTCGCGGAAAAAGCGGCGATGGATTTACTTGATCAAAAAACCTATATCAATAGAGTCTTAAAGGGAAAAAACCTATGAGAAGAATAAGACTATTTTTATATTTACTCTTTATTTACTCAAGAGATCTTTTTCATTCGAATGTTAAACTCGCTATTCAAATTTTTAGCCTAAAGCCTCGAATGAATCCAGCGATGATTAAACTTCCAGCTACTTTTAACAACGACTATGAACTTCTTTTTCTCACTCATTTAATCACGATTACTCCAGGAACGCTCAGTGTCTGTTACTTAGAGGATGAAAAAAATCTTCTCATTCATATCCTCTTTCCGGAAGAGGAAGAAGAATTCGTTCAAAAAATGAAGGAAAATTATATACCTCTCATCAAGGGGATTTTTTAATGAATACGATTGAAATTATTTTTGCCATATCAAAAATTCTTCTATTTTTAGGCATATTATTAGTTCTCATTCGATTCTTAAGAGGTCCAAAACCTTTGGATCGAACCATTGCTATGGATATGATGGCCATCACAGGACAAGGGCTTTTAATGATTTTTATGATTGAATCTAGCAATAAAACACTAATTGATATTTTGATGATCTATGCCATCTTACCCTTCGTAGGTACGGCCAGTTTATGTACCTTGATTTATAAAAAGGCGATCAAATGAAAGAAATGATTGTAGCTTTATTTATTCTTTTTGGTTCTTTTTTCACTTTTACGGCCTGCCTAGGAATGTTTCGCTTTAATGATATTTTCGTGCGACTTCATGCGAGTTCTAACTCTCTGGTATTTGGTATCACTACGATTGTTTTCGGAACGATGATTCATTTTTGGGATTTTGAAATTACGTTGAAGTCACTGATCCTGATTGTCTTCTTACTCATGACCTCTCCTTTAGTTGCACACCTCGTAGGAAAGGCAAGTAACTACTCTAAATGAACTCTTGGAGAGTATGGCTCTAGAAATAAGGGAGAGTGGAGAATAAAATCGGCGGTCGTTTCGTTACAAGCAATCACAATATTATAAAGAGTGGCCAATCGAAGAAGGGCCTTAATGTCTGGGTCATGAGGCATTGCAGTTAAAGGATCCCAAAAGAAAATGAGAACATCAATCTTCTCTTCGCAAATTTTACTTGCTATTTGCTGATCTCCACCAAGCGGCCCGCTTTTAAAAAGGGTGATTTCAAGTTTCGTCTTTTGTTCAATAATCTGCCCTGTTGTACCCGTAGCAAAAAGTTTGTGCTTAGAAAGCGTTTCTTTATTCTTCTTCACCCATTTAAGAAGATCCTTCTTTTTTTTATCATGAGCAATAAGAGCAATTCTTTTTTTCTTTTTGATCACTTCAGCAATCCTGCTTTTCTATAGATAGTACCAATTTTTCCCGTAAGGAGATACTTAAAGAGAAAACCCGTAAAGGGACTTGCGAGAAACGGATAATGACCCTTTTTAGAAAAGGCTATGTATGCTCCTCGATTAGCAAGTGAAATAGGTAGTTCAATAATATTAAGGAGCTTATTTTTTTTAATATAGTTTTTTGCAACGGTCGAATTCATGATCGTCCCATCAATTCTTTTGCTATTGAGCATGCTAAAAATTTGCTCTGGTCCGGTGAATTCCTTTACTTTGATTTTCTTTGCCTGTTTTGCTTCATCAAATTGTTTCGTTGTACTAAAACCTCTAACGATTGCAATTCGTTTTCCAAAGAGATCTTCAAGGCCTCGAAATTTAAAAGATTTATCTTTATGAGTAAAAATAGAGAGTTTTGATACATGAATTGGAACGTCCGTAAAATTAGCAAATGCCTCTCTTTCATCATTTCTAAAAAGAGTAAAGGCACAATCGAGGTCACCTTGTTCAAGTTCAATAAGCATTCTTTTGAAAGGGTAGTAATTCACTACAAGCTCATATCCTAAATCATTAGCAATTCTCTTAAGAAAATCCACTTGAGGCCCATAAATTTCTTTTTGAGTTTTTTCATCTTTAAAAGTGTAAGGCTCAAAAGCATCATTACCACAAAGAATAATTTTGCTTTTCGCCCCAAATACTTGAGAGGTAAAAAGAAAAGAAAGTAATAATAGAGCAAGCTGGGAGAGCTTCATAAATCTTCCTTAATTTATTATAGTCAGCTCTAATTTTAACTTAGATGATTTGAAATTTCACCTTGGAGAAGTTGCTTTTGAATTAAAACTCCAAAGTCAAAAACAATTCCAGTCAGGTTTTCAGCAGGGCTTACATCAAAAGCGGGATTATGTACTTTGCAGTCTGGAGACCATAAAACTTCTCCAAAACTTCCTGCAACACCTTGAACTTCTTTGGGATTTCTTTGTTCTATTTCAATACTCGCTCCGGTAGGACATTCTTTATCAATGGTTGTAAAGGGAGCGACCGTATAGAAAGGAATATTATGATATTTACAAAGAATGGAGAGATTATAAGTTCCAATCTTGTTAGCAAAATCTCCATTTAGAGCAATCCGATCGGCACCTAGAAAAACTTTTTGAACTTTTCCTTCTCGCATAAGGGAAGCCGCCATATTGTCACAGATAAGAGTGTAGGGGATGCCAAGTTGCTCAAGCTCCCAGGTCGTTAGTCGACCACCTTGAAGAAGAGGTCTTGTTTCATCAACGTAGACATGAATCTTTTTTCCTTGCTCCCATGCAGTTTGAATAACCCCCAAAGCAGTTCCTCTTCCAACCGTAGCGAGACCACCGGTGTTGCAGTGAGTTAATATATTATCACCATCCTCAATCAGATCAGCTCCAAATTGCCCCATTTTTTGGCAGAGTTCCACATCCTCGTGAGCGAGCTGATAAGCATTTTTATCACCGGCCATTATTCGATCGATAGCATTCATCAAATTTACAGCGGTTGGGCGGGATTCTCGAAGCTTCAGTGCCGCTTTTTCGAGCTCTTGCCCTGATACTCCATCTTCTTTGAGCTTCTCAAGCATAAAAGCCGCTGCTATGCCTATGAGAGGGGCTCCTCTAACCTTAAGATTTTTAATAGCATGGATCATATCATCAAGCTGAGTGCAGTTAACCCATTCCATTTGATGTGGGAGAAGCTGCTGGTCCAGAAGAAAGATTTGGTTGTCCTCAATTTTGAGCGCTAATGATGAAAAATTTTCCACAATAATCCTTTTTCTGAAGATTTATCAATCAGGCCCTTGCTTGGCAAAGGGTTTTTAACTAAGTTACGCCAATGAAAATGACATTTGATGAATTTTATAAAGGCATCTACCAAGAGCGCTGGGAAAATCTTAAATCTGCATTAGTTGCGGCCAAAAATCATGTCGCTCTTTTAAATCCTCATTGTAAATCAGAAATTGAGACCTCTGGATGGGAAGAGATCCTAGAAGGAGCCTTTTATTGTCATGAGGGTATGGAATCTCCCCTCGCCGATGAAAATAATCTTTTGAACTATTATCTTCTAGATGCTGCCTCGGTGCTAGCTGCAAGAGCACTTGATGTTCAAGAGGGTGATAAAGTTTTAGACATGTGCGCGGCCCCAGGAGGAAAAAGTCTGACCACAATCTTTTTAAATCCAAAGATTAAGCTAACAAGTAATGATCGAAGTGCTCCTCGAAGAAATAGACTTATTAAAGTATTTGAATCTTATTTACCTAAAAACCTGCAAGAATCTGTTACCGTTACAGGTCATGATACAAAGGTTTGGTGTCTCTATGAAAAAGAGGCCTATGACAAAATTCTTTTAGATGTCCCCTGCAGTTCAGAAAGACATCTGCTTGAAAAAGGCATGAAAGATTGGAAAGTAGGGCGAACCAAAAGATTAAGTAAAGAGCAATATACGATGATTTCAAGTGCTGCTCAGGTTTTAAAGGCCGGTGGAAAAATGGTCTACAGTACTTGCTCTATTTCCACTCACGAAAACGATGATGTCATTGAGAAATTTTTAAAGCGAAACAGTCATTTTTCTCTAGAAAGGGTAGAGCTTCCTTTTGGTGAGAAAACAGAGTTTGGAAATATTGTTTTACCAGATAACTCCTTATGGGGTCCGATTTATTTTAGTGTGTTGAAAAAAGATGGAAATGCTTAAAAATCTTTATCAAAAATTTAATATTCAAAGTGCTTTTGAAAGAAGAAGGCCCATGCTTGAATCTATGCATACGGATGAAGCCAACGGACTTTCTTGTAAGGATTGCGTTGGTCATTGCTGTACCATGGTTTCTAATTCCATGAAAATTGATCTCTTACAGACACTAGAAATCTACTCCGAGCTTTTAGAAAAAGGGCTATGGACCGTTGAGCTTAAAACACGGTTGCAGGACTGCATCACCCAATTTAGACTTGATAAAGAAATGGTGCTGAGTCGAGGACAGGAATTTAGAAGAACCTATACGTGCCCTTTTTATCTTGGTCATAAACTTGGTTGCGATTTAGACCCCAAAATCAAACCTTATGGATGTCTTGGCTTTAATCCAGACAAAACCGGGGTTGTGGAGTGGGGAGATTGTTCCTCACGAAAAAATCTCCTAGAGCAAAGAGAAAAAGAAAATAAAAACGAACAGGATGCCATAGACTTTCTTTCCCATGAGCTTCAGCTGCCCTTAGATAAAAAGCCAATTCCCGTAGCATTATTGAATTTAGAGAGGGCCCTTATGAAGCGAGATGATCTCGGCCTTTGAATCTTTGGGAACAATTTTTTCAAGCGCGCCAATAACTTTAAGTGCTCTTTTTTCTAAATCATCAATCTCAAGACATTCTTGTAACATATAGGTGGGAAGAATCTTTAATTCAAAGAACTTTGCCAGGAGAGTTTCAAGATCACTGAGCCTAAACGCCTCAAGGAATTGCTCAACAAGAGTAAGGTACTGATCGCCAAACAAAGCCTTTAGGAGAGAGACCAATCGAAAGTAAAGAAATTGAGCGGACTCAGGGGTTGGATTTAAGGTTTCTTTTTCTTGAACACCAACAATATAAAAAGGAAGCTGTTGATGAATTTCAACAATCTCAACTCGTCGTTTAAACTCTACATCTATAAGATAGCGCCCATCAGAGTATTCCTTAAGAAGTTCCACAGGACCTATGCTAAAAATAGATTGGGGTTCAAACAATCCGTTGTTTGTAGAAAGTGCCTTTTTTAAAGAGCCTTGTCTTTTCAAGTTTCTAATAATCTTTTTTGGAGTACAAACACCTAACCAAATGTTTTTAGCGAGACAGTACTCAACCATACTTCGATAGCGAGGTTCAAAGATATGATAACGACCCTTTTGCAGAGGGAAGACAACGCTTTGAGGTAGAGGAAATAAGGCAACCGTATTACTCATCAATCTAGAAATTTCATTTTAAATCGTTTTTGTCAAAACTATTTTTTTTGATACATATGAAAAAGTATTGGAGAAAACTCACCTACTGCAGGCTCGAGCACATGAGAAAAAAAGTAGACAAACATATTATCTCGAAGTCTTCCTTTATCTGGGCGAATAACTGGATGAAGAACTCGCGTTAAATAAAAGTGAGTAGAAAGATAGTTTTTATCTAAATGTGTTTCACATTCGTGAAAACCGATTTTTTGCATATATTTAGGAAGTGCATGATTAAAATAACGATTTTGATAAGAAACTTCGAGGTTTTCAAGCCCCATTTCCCTTCGTGCTTGATTGAGGTTTTCAAAAGGCTCTCGAAAACTCTCAACCATAATAAAGTGACCACCTGATTTTAGTGCCGAATAGATATTCTGTAATGCCTGATATTGTTGTGGCCAGCTTAAAATATTAATAAGTGACCTTTCGGTGATGATGACATCAAGAGGTTCCATCTGCTTAATTGGATTTCGTACATCTCCATGGTGAAACTCACAACGTTCTAAATTTCTTTTGAGACACACTTCATGGAGTTCAGGAGTGAACTCCAAACCAAAAAGATCAGGATGATCGAGAAGTTCTCTGATTTTGGATAGGAGAAAACCATTTCCGCAGCCAATATCAAGGATTCGATCAACACAGTGACCGTCAGTATAGATATCCATGATTTGACCAAGAATAAAGTCTACTTCACAATTTCTTATGAATTGATCGCGCATCGTCGATAGCGGAGAAACACCAAAGTTTTTGGCCACTCTTTTGTAATGCTCTAATATAATTTGATCTGTTTGAACCATATATTTTTAAAGGTTAATACGCCCCAAGTCGGTATATTCAATTTGTTTTTGTGGCGCAAGAATAATCTTTCGAATTTTAGAGTCTTTCTCAAACCTTTGATGAATGAAAGGGCCTAGATCTTTTGGACAGCGCATGATACGCCTGATTTTATAAGAATCGACATTTCTGTGGGGATAGATAAATTCATAACTATCCTCTTTAAGTCCCGATTGAACTAAATAAGTTGAAGCAACCCAGAGATGATCTTCCTCCTCGATCTCAACGACCCAATCTTTGCTCCATCTTAGATCAATAAGGTTTTGGTGAGTAAACTTGACCTCTTCTAAGGCATCTTTGCTTAATGGAATGTAGGGAGTTGAGTCAAATCGATAAATGAAAGGATCAAGCCTCTTCGATACACTCCTTCCAATCGTTTTTGTGAGCTTTAAGTGACCAAAATCTTTCTTGAGTTTTGAGATGAGATCTCCATGAGATTCTATTGCATAAAGAGTAAAGAGAGAGTCATGTTCTCTAATTTTTTCAAGAAGGGCATAGAGAAGTTCCCCGCTGCTTTGGTATAGGAAATAGACATCAGTCTGTGGAATTTTAATATCAAAGAGATCCCCTTGGATAAAATGATGAGAGGGGAGCCCCAACTTCTGAGCAGCGACTTGAGCTTTACTAAGAACCTCCTCATCTTTTTCAATACTGTAAACTTTAAGAGTAGGACAAAGATGAAAAAATAAGAAGGCCGCTCGACAATTTCCTGAACCAAGATCAGTTAGACTTGTCACATTAGAATCGAGATCTTTATAGATTTCAAAAAAGTCCTCATAACTCGTGTAAAGCGCGTGGGGGGTATGAAAACTACCCTGATACATTTGACCAGGATGGTCTATGTTGAAAAGTCGGTCGAATTCAAGATCTAGATTCATAGCTACACTTTTTGCCATCTAAAAGAGAATAGGTAAAGCCTTGAGCTTTATGGGTCAAAAGGTTAATCTATAGCTAACTTTGGAATAGGAATTATTATGAAATTAGAAAATAAAAAAGTAATCGATCGTTCTTTAGAAGATGTTTATAAACTCGTTCGAAACGATCTTGAAAAACTTGTTCCTTATATGCCTAATGTCGAAAAAATTAAAAAAGTAAGCTTTAAAGACCACGAAGATGGCGTGGAAATTGAAAATCATTGGTACGCTAAGGCAGAAGTTCCCGGACTTCTGAAGAAATTCCTCAATCCAGATCTTTTGAGCTGGAAAGACTTTGCAAACTGGAGAGACTCTGAATATCACGTAGAGTATCGCTTGGAATCGACGCTTGGAAATGATCTGTTTGATGCCAAGGGTGTTAATTATTTTAAAGATGCTGGAAATGGAAAAACGGAACTTGTTGTAACTTGTGAAGTCATTATATACGCAGATAAAGTTCCTGGGATTCCTAAATTAATTGCTAAAAAGGCCCTTCCTCTTATTGAGGGTCTTATTGAAAAGATATTAGGACCAAACCTAACTGCTTTGGGTGATGGTCTCAATCAATACTTTAAAGAAAACTAAAAGTGCCAAGGAAAAGAAGAGTAGTCCTGCTTTCTTTTTTCAAGGAAAGCATCTCTTCCTTCTTGGGCCTCGTCAGTTCCATACGCTAATCGAGTGGCCTCTCCAGCAAAAACTTGCTGTCCAACCATCCCATCATCTGCGAGATTAAAAGCAAATTTAATCATTCTTTGTGCCGTGGGGCTTTTTGAGTTGATTTCTTTTGCCCAATCAAGAGCTAGTTTTTCAAGATCTTTATGAGGGACAACTTTATTAACCATACCCATTTCAAAGGCCTCTTTGGCGGAATAATTGGCACCTAAGAAAAAGATTTCTCTAGCTCTTTTCTGTCCAATTTGCTTTGCAAGGTAAGCTGATCCATACCCGCCATCAAAGGAGGCGACATCGGTATCGGTTTGTTTAAAGATTGCATGCTCTTCACTCGCCAAAGTAAGATCACAAACAACGTGGAGGCTATGCCCTCCACCAACGGCCCAACCAGGAACTACGGCGATCACGACTTTTGGCATGAAACGAATAAGTCTTTGGACTTCTAATATATGAAGGCGTCCAAGGCTTGTTCCAGGTACCTTTTCAGTTCCTTCGTATTTATAACCATCTTTTCCTCGAATTCGTTGATCACCGCCAGAACAAAATGCCCAGCCAGCATCTTTAGGAGAGGGACCATTTCCCGTTAGAAGAATGGTTCCAATTTCTGGCCACATTCTTGCGTGATCAAGAGCTCGATAAAGTTCATCTACTGTTTGAGGTCTAAAAGCATTTCGAACTTCAGGACGATTAAAAGCAATACGAACCGTGCCCTGCCCAATCGCCTTGTGGTAGGTAATATCCTCAAATTTTTGAACTTCTTCCCATCTGCTTGAATCAAAAATCTCAGAAACCATAAATCTTCCTTTCGTTAAGTTCAGGAGTTTTTCTCTAAAAATCCCTAAAACGTCAATTGAGCCTGTAAGTAAAGGCCCGGTCTTTGGGGGTATTTAACTTAATAATAACAAGAGTTTAGATATACTCCTGGCATTTATAAAAATTCCAGCGTTATGGAAATTATACAGAGAGGGTGCTATAGAGGCTTTTTAGGCATTTTTGTTCAAGTGAGGAGTCTATGGCCTTTGAAGGCTCAGAGAAAAAAGTAGAAGTAATTGTTAGAGAAGGTTTTAACCTCCGAGAGCTCGGACATGAATTTTGGAAGGAGATGGTTGCAACCTGTAATGCCACTGTTCTCAATATTATTTCTAATAAAGAATGTGATGCCTACCTTTTATCTGAATCCAGTCTCTTTGTTTGGAGAGATAAATTTCTTATGATTACTTGTGGAACAACCACGCTTGCAAACTCCGTAATCATGTTTGTTGAAAAATTTGGAGATGATGTTGTCGACGCTCTCTTCTTTCAGCGAAAGAATGAATACTTTGAAAGGCTTCAAGCTTCAAGCTTTTTTGATGATGCTGAAAGAATTGGATCTAAGGTTCCTGGAAAGGCGCTAAGATTTGGGCACCTTGATGCTCATCATACCTATTTGTATCACTCAGATAAATTAATAAATGTTCATCCAGAAGATACGACGACTGAGCTTCTCATGTATCATATTACGGGAAGAGGGGCGGAGATCTTTAGGACCGAAAATCAAAAGATTGAGGTCATTAGAGAATTTCTAGATTATAAAAATACCTTTCCTGGTTTTCAAATCGATGACTTTCTTTTTGAACCATTTGGGTTTTCTCTTAATGGAATTAGAGATGATAAATATATCACAATCCATATTACTCCGGAGCTCTCTACTAGCTATGTAAGCTTTGAAACAAACCTTGATCTAGAAAAAGAGAATCCAGATCTTTTAAATCGAATTTTAAAGATGTTTGGCCCTGAAGCTTTTGATGTTGTGAACTTTAATAGCCTCATCGAACCTAAGCTTGAGGACCAGAGCTTAAAATGTATTAAAAAATATAAACATGCCATCAATGGTGAACTCGATATTAATTATTATGAATTTCACAAGATCCAAAGTGAAATGAATCATGCAGTAGAGGTAAAATTATGAGTAATGAACTATACACAGAAGAAAAACACCGTGACATCTACGTCATGAGATATAACACCATAAAAAAGCTTTTTTCTCAAAAAAGTGATTTTCAACAAGTCGATGTTGTAGAGACAAAAGGTTACGGAAAAATGCTTCTAAATGACGGGCTCGTCATGGTTACGGAAAGAGATGAGTTTGTTTATCATGATATGATTGCCCATCCGGCCCTTTTTGTTCACCCAAACCCTAAAAAGGTTCTTGTGATCGGTGGAGGAGACGGTGGTACCGCCCGCGAAGTTCTTCGTCATAAAGGCGTAGAGAAATGCGTCATGGTTGAAATTGATGAAGTCGTCGTAAATGCTTCAAGAGAGTTTATTCCTCAAACGGCATGCGAGCTCGATAATCCAAGGCTTGAGCTCATTATTGGTGATGGTGTTGAATATGTAGCAAATACAACTGAGAAATTTGATGTCATCCTTGTAGACTCGACGGATCCTATTGGTCCAGCAACTCCTCTTTTCGGAGTTGATTTTTATAAAAATATTCACAAAATTCTTTCCGATGATGGAATCGTTGTCAGTCAGTGTGAATCTCCCTATTATGAAGTTGAGGCCCAAACAAGTCTTCTTAAGGTTCTTAACCAGGTCTTTGACGATGTCTTTATTTATAATTTCCATAATCTCACTTACCCAGGTGGTCTGTGGAGTTTTTCTTTTGCAACAAAGAAGCATCACCCAATAAATGACTTCAAGAAAGAGAGAGTTCTTGAATCAGGACTTAAGTTTCAATACTATACACCTGAACTACACTCTGCTTCTTTTGCCTTGCCTCAGTTTATGTTAAACCATTGCGAGGGTTTAATTAAAAACTAGGATAACAATGGCCTATTGGTTATTTAAAACAGAACCAGATGTGTTCTCTATAGATGATCTCAATAACCGTCCCAAGAAAACTGAGCCTTGGGACGGGGTTCGAAACTATCAAGCTAGAAATTTCATGCGAGATGAGATCAAAAAAGGCGATCTCATTTTGATTTATCATTCAAACGCGAAACCTCCCGGAGTCGCAGGTGTTGCCGAGGTCGTCAAGGAGGCATATCCAGATCACACGCAATTTGATAAAAAATCCAAATACTATGACCCTAAATCATCTGAAGATAATCCGAGATGGATGATGGTGGATGTTAAATTCAAAGAAAAATTCAAAAACTACATTGCGTTAGACGAACTGAAAGAATACTCAGAGCTTACAGATATGCTCATACTGAGAAAAGGTAATCGTCTTTCCATTACTCCTGTAGAGGCTAAGCATTTTAATTTTATTGTAAAAAAAGGCAGATAAGTATGAAGTTACTTCTCGTGTTTCTTCTCCTTGGACAATCTTTTGCCCACGCAAATTCTGTGATTGATGACTCTATAAGCAATAATCCAATTGAAGGCATTGATCCCCATGAAAGTAGAGTAATCGATGATCTCATTGAAAAAAACCTTAATCGTTATAAAAGAACTGGTTCCTGCCCACTTACAAGCACAAAGTATCTTGATATTCTCGACAAGATTTCAAATATTAAACTTCTTTTTGAAAATACCTGCTTTAGCGATTATCAAGATCAATTCGATGCAATCTTAGCAGGGGCCGAAAAATTCCAAAATACCGTTAATGAGGCGGTGGATACTACTGGCACCACAACGGAAACACCAGTTGAGCTTCCTAAAATTAATGGTCAGGATATCGCAACTGTTGCCGCTGGACTTAATAATCTTTTTACTAAAAATACCTGCTCAATTGATCAAAGAAACTTTTTTGAAAAGTCCTCAGAGATCATTAGAGATGTAACGAGCTTTAGCGCTCTGGTACCAGGAAATAATGGTCTTATCATTCAAGGTACGGGATCTGCTGCTAGCGCCCTTCTCCTTTTTATCAATAATATCTTTAGTAAAAACTTTAACTTTAAAGATAAGAAATATAGAGAGATCTTTATTAAGCTGAATTGCTCTTTTTATGATGTTCGTAAGGAAGTGGAGCTTGCTGGGATCATGGATATACCAACGCCCACGCATCAAGCTGATTTTGAGGAAACTCAAAGAATCATTGAAGTTCTCAAAAAGAAAATAGAAACGAATAATAAAAACCTTAAGCAAATTACTGAGACGATTCGTGAAGAGGCAGAAAAGTACGTTCGCGACCAAGCTACCGAAGCCTTTGAAGTGAATGAGGTCTTAAGTTCTCTTCTCCCTTTTATTAATAAACCTTTCTCGACAGAGGGTAATCGTCCACTTGAAACTCAAAAACTCGAAGTTATTCAGGCCTTTGGACAAAAAGGAATTATTCTCTCCTCTTTAGTCCAACGTTTTCTGGCATTAGAAGAATCAACTTTAGGCCCGCTTAATAGCATGTTTTTAAAAGATCTTGATTTATTTAACTCAGGTAATGTTAATGAATTCTCTGAACTTCTAACTATGGATGCCGAGATTTTTGAAAAGACTATTAAGGCCAGGCTTCTTTTTAATTTCAATCGAGTAGGGGATCTTGCTCTTAATCAAATGGTCGAAGCAAGAAAAAGATTTCTAACAGATTCAGAGGTTCGTGGAAAACCAGTGAATACCTTAAAAGAAGATCTTTTTAATCTGAAAAAAGATCTTCAAAAGAAGCTAAGTGAAAAAATGATTGCTCTTAAAAGAATTGAATACAAGCTTGAAAGACTTCTCTCAAACAGAGATTTCACCTCTGGTGATGATGGTACAGAAACCATTGTTAATATTCTCGATGAGTTTAATGAAATTATTGCAAAAATCTATGGCTCTATTGGTTATCAGTTTATGGATTATTCTCTAAATACGGCAAAAACAGAACTTAAAAACTTTAAAAAGAAGTTTAATAAATTTTCTAAAAATTACTTGGAAGCAGGAGATACTATTCCACCGCTAGAGAGAATAGGGGAACGAACCAGACAATTTGCCTGCCAAGATGCTAAGCCGTATAGAAGAATGTATAAGTTTGGAAGTGCTTTAGTCGAGCAGGCCTATGACTTTATCGAAACCAATGCAGAGCTGTTTCATAGCGATAAGCTCTCCATCTACATTAGAAAGCCGGAAGAGAGAAGGAGACTCTTTCTGATGACTAAGTGGGAAAAACTTCGAAGACACCATCAATCCGGAAATTATGCCAATAGGATTATTAATGGATCACCTACTTTTGGTGATAGTAGTATTTTAACTCACAACTCTTTAGGAGAGTTGATGCTGATGTCTCATGACGCCAAATCTCGTGCGCAAAAGCTTCAGGACCTTATCGAAGCTTATAATTGTAAAGATATTAGTAACGATATTAACTAGAGAGTAAGGAGAACTTCCCTTACAATTTTAGTAGCAAAAACGTCACTATTGCCAGAGGAATCCAGGGGTGGAGAGAGTTCTACAATATCTGCTCCCACAAGGTTCTTATCTTTGAGAATTTTGACCAGCTTGATGAAGGAGTGGAAATCCTCCCCACCAGCTTCCGGAGTACCGGTACCGGGCATATAGGCCGGATCAAAATAATCTAAATCAAGAGTAAGATAAACTGGTCTTTTAGGATCGATAGTTCGAATGGACTCAAGAAAGTCTTCTCGAGAAGTCTTAATGGTTTTATGCTCTCGCATCCAATCATATTCTTCTTTGGTTCCACTTCGAATACCATACTGAATAAGAGAGTGACCTTCTTTAAAATGATCAAGAGCTCTTCGAATAATACTAGCATGAGAATAGTGATACCCTTCATATCCATCCCTTAGATCTGCATGAGCATCCAAGTGAATAAGAACAAGATCAGGAAAGGCCTTTAAGTACAGAGAGATTGGAGCATAAGAAATGGAGTGTTCACCACCAAGAGTAAGAACCTTCGCTCCCTTTAAAATATGCTCTTCATTAAAAGTATTTAAAAAAGCGTCTGTTCCAATTTGCCAGTTTTGATGCTGATCCTCTGTTTGACCTACTCGAACATTTCCACAATCATAAAATTCAACATTTTCAAGATCCCGATCAAGGTAGGGAGAGTAAGACTCAATACCGTCACTTGCCTCTCGAATAGCATCAGGACCTAACCGAGTTCCTTTTCTAAAGCAAGCAGTTCCATCGAAGCCGAATCCAACCATGTAGATCCCTTGATCGATTGCTTTGAATTCTTTTGCCATATAATAATTGTATTCACTTTTTTCAATTGTCATTATTCTTCCCAAATAAGATTTTCGATATAGGTTCTAAGAGTTCCTGCATCTTTGAATTTTTTAGAAATTTGAGTCTTTTTAAGACCTAGAATAATCTTTTTAATAGGTTGAGGAAGAGTTTGATAATACTTATGTCCACCTAAGCTATCGTAGAAACATCTAATCATATCTATAACATCTTCTTTTTTATTGATGGCCTTTGGAGAGCCCCAATTAAAAAGATCAATAAGCTTAAGATCAAAACCTAATCCATACTTTCTCACAATAATATTATCAGTGTGAATATCTCCATGATACTCGTTGTGAATATGAATTTCTTCAACTCCCTTACTAAGAGAGTGGAGCATATGAAGACCTTGAAAAGGTGTTAGTCTTTTTCCTTTTTGTTTTTTTAAGAATTCTGATAGTGGGATTCCATCCACGTACTCAGAGATAAGAAAGGTGATATTATGGCCTTTATAAAAAATATTATCCTGAGTTACATATTGAATAAGAATTGTACAATGTTTGAGCTTATGAAGTTTTTGAGCACTAATTTTTGCGGTCTTATTTTTGATATTTCGGTGCGGAAGGAAAAACTTGGCCGTTCTCTCAATTCCTGTTCTAATTTCTTTAACGAAATATACTTCACTTTCCCATCCACCACCAAGTTTGTGGATGATTTCATATTTATCATTTAGGATAAAACCTGGTTTAAAATCAAAAGATTCAAGTCTACTTGCGGCCATATTTCCTCACATAATTCAAAGCACCATTATCTACTTTCGGTGATTAAGGTCAATAGCTTTTTACTTATTTTCAACTTGGTTTGTCCCTGAGGATAAACAAGAAATGCACTTTTTCAATTTATAAAAAAGTCAGTTTCATCTAATTTGGCATGATCGGATTTTGACCCAAGATGCTAACCTGGAGAGAGGAAATTAAAGACTATTTAAAGACCCTTAAAAAGAGTACTTGAGTAGACCCTCAAAAAATTAAGGGCGAATGAGAGCTATCTATTTGAAATCACTCTAATAATAGCCCTCTTTTCATGGCATTTTACTCCGGTGCATTTTTCCTATGATGCTGAAATCTCATCAAATTCTAATTAGATTTAAACATCCCCTACAATAAGGTCGAAAGGAGTGGTGCTAGAAACCATTGAAATCAAGGTGTTATGAGAAATCTACTTCTCTTTCTAAACATAATTTTCCTAGGCTCCTGCGTAGTTGCGGATCAAAATACCGTCTCTTTGCAAAAGCCTACGGTTTCTAGTCTCGCAAGCCTTCCACCACAAGCGCCAACCGCCATCACGCTTGTTTCACCTTCTAGCCCTGGAAACAACAGCCGTCCTACTTTAAGAGTAACAGCACCCGTGCAAGGTCAAAGAGTTCTTATCTACTCGGATCCGTTTTGTTCCACACTAGCTGGAGAGGGGCTTATCAATCAAAATGTCATTCTCTCAGGACTTGGAACGGATGGGCCTTATCGCTTCTCTGCGAGAAGCGTAAACTCCTCAGGTCTTCAAAGTGCCTGTTTTGCACCTAATTCAACAATCTATGTTCTTGATCGAACAAGACCCTCCATTCCAAACGGCATCACCATGAGTTCACCGAACTCCAATGTAACTAGTACTGATTATACTCCTATAATCTCTGGTTCCAATCTCACCACGGAGGTGGGAGCTAGTGTAAGGATCTACGAGGAAAATAGCTGCTCCACAAATCCAGTAGGTTCTTCCATTGTGGATGGAAGTGGAAACTTTACTGTCAATGATATTGATTACAGCTCTGTAGGAAATGCGGAGATCTCAAAATTCTTTTATATGACTCTGACAGATGTTGCAGGAAATATTAACTTTGGCGGATGTACTCCTCTAAATTTAATTTATAAACTCGACACACTCTCTCCTGTAAGTGCTAATAGTGTGGTCCTTGGATTAAATTATAGATCTCCCTCCAATATCAATAATCCAGTCTTCATCGTTAAAGGTGTTAACTCAGGAGATGGAGTTGCTCTTTTTGATGATGCTTCTTGTACTAACCAAGTGGGCTTTGGAACTGCAGGAGGAGCAAATACAGAAATTGCAACAGTTCTCACGTCCGTTAATGAAGTTAAAACGATTTATGTTCAAGTAACGGATCAGGCGGGTAACGTCAGTCCTTGTAATTTTGGAATGAATTATGAGTTCGATAACACTGTTCCGGATAATCCTGCTGGCTGGACGATAAGCTCACCAGAGAATAATTCTTTCACCGGAGATCGAACGCCCCTTATCTCTGGTCAAGGCCTTGTTGGAATGGATGAGGGACAAGTTCGAATTTATTCTGATGGTTCTTGTAATCGAGATCTTGGTGGCGCGACGGTTAATAACGGTGCATTTACAGTTTCTAATATCACTCTTTCCGCTGAGGGAACCTACTCCTTTTTTGGT
>CBDUBC010000002.1:0-96532 GCA_965365285.1 uncultured bacterium | reverse complement strand
CTGATAGATGGGTTGCGGTTATTAAGCCAGGTAGAATTATTTTTGAAGTAAAAGGAATTGATCCTGAAATTGCTCAAGAAGCTCTAAGACTGGCCCAGTATAAGCTTTCTGTTAAGACGAAAATTATTAAGAAGGAACTAGAAGGTTAATTGAGGTTGTTATGATTGATTTTAATGAAGTGAAAAAAATGAGTAATGATGAGATTCAAAGAAAAGTGAATCAAATCAGAGAAGATCTCTTTAAAGTAAAAATGCAAAAAGCAACTTCTGGGGCTGAGAAGCCACACTTACTCAGAGAATATAAAAAAGATATCGCTAAACTTTTAACTGCCATGAATCAGAATAAATAGGCGAGAACGAGATAGACATGACTGAAACAAATACAAAAAAGTTTAAAAGAAAATTAGAAGGTACCGTCGTCAGCGATAAAACTGACAAGACGATTGTTGTAAAGGTTGTTAGAAAATTCAAGCACCCTGTTTACAATAAATTTATCGCAAAAACGAAAAAGTACCACGCTCATGATGCGACCAATACTGCAAAAGCAGGGGATCGAGTGAGTATTATTGAATCAAGACCCTACTCTAAATTGAAAAGATGGGAACTTATAAAGGTTATTCAGACAGCCGTATAGGTCTGAATAGGAGTTAAATTATGATCCAGATGCAGTCAAACTTAGATGTTGCAGATAACTCAGGAGCGAAGCTTGTTCGTTGTATTAAAGTTCTTGGGGGTTCTAAAAGAATGGTCGCTAACCTTGGTGACATTATTGTAGTAGCCGTTCAACAAGCTTCTCCAGGTGGGAAGATCAAGAAGGGTGATGTGAAGAAAGCTGTTATTGTTAGAACAGTTTACCCTTTAAGAAGAGAAGACGGTTCTTATATTCAATTCGATAGCAACAGTGTCGTAATCCTTGGTGGAAATAATGAACCTGTTGGAACAAGAATTTTTGGACCAGTAGCTAGAGAGCTCAGAAACAAAAGCTTTACGAAGATTTGTTCACTAGCTCCAGAAGTGCTTTAAGGAGCATAAGATGCAAAAGATTAGATTAAATGACGAAGTAGTTGTCTTAACTGGAAAAGATAGAGGGAAGCAAGGCAAAGTAATGTCTCTTAACTTTAAAACTAAAATGGTTCTAGTTGAAGGCGTAAATATGGTTAAAAAGGCGATGAAGCCGACTCAAGAAAATCCAGCTGGTGGAATCGCTTCTGTAGAAAAACCAGTTCATATTTCTAACGTCGCTGTAATGAGCCCTAAGACTAAAAAAGCAACAAGAGTAAGAATTGAAACGCGAGATGGTAAGAAAGTGAGAGTTGGCGTTTCTTGTGGTTCTGTTCTGGATAAGAAGTAGGTAGGAATAAACGATGAGTGCTTTTAAAGATTTGTACAACAAAGAAATTAAGAAAAATATGCAAACCAAATTTGGTTACAAGAATGTACACAACATTCCAAAAGTGGAAAAAATTGTTGTGAACTGTATGACCAAAGAAGCGGTTACGAACTCTAAAGTAGTTGAGCACGTAATTAACGATTTGACAGCGATCACGGGTCAAAAGCCAGTTGTTGCTAAAGCTAGAAAATCAATTGCTGGTTTTAAGCTTAGAGAAGGTCAAGCTCTTGGTGCTTCAGTTACTCTAAGAGGCGAGAAAATGTATGAGTTCTTTGAAAGACTCGTTTGTCTTGCTCTTCCACGAGTTCGAGACTTTAGAGGGATTACTCCTAAAGCTTTCGACGGTAGAGGAAACTATACATTTGGTATTAAAGAACAAATTATTTTCCCAGAAATTAACTACGATAAAATCGATAAAGTTAGAGGCGTTGGGATTACGATTGTAACAAGTGCTAAGAACAATGAAGAGGCAAGAGAATTATTAACCCAGTTTGGGATGCCTTTTAGCAAATAATTGAAAAGGAAATAGATAATGGCCAAATTATCAAAAATTGTAGCTGCAAAAAAACAACCAAAATTCAGCAGTAGACAAAGAAACAGGTGTGAAGTTTGTGGAAGACCGAGAGCATTTTATAGAGCATTTAAACTTTGTAGATGTTGTTTAAGATCTTTGGCCTTAAAGGGGATGATCCCTGGAGTGACCAAATCAAGTTGGTAATTAATTGAGGAGATACGAGTTATGATGACAGATCCTATTGCTGATATGCTTACAAGAATGAGAAACGCTTTATCTGCGGGCAAAGATAGGGTTGAGTTTCCAGCAAGCAAAATCAAAGCTGGAATTTGCAAAGTTTTAAAAGAAGAAGGTTATATTAAGTCTTTTAAGATTATTGCCAAAGAACCAAGTGATATTAAAATTAAAGTTTTATTTAAAGATGAAGCTATTCTTGGACTTAAGAGACAATCGACTCCAGGTCTAAGACAATATAGCAGCTATAAAGACCTCCCACGAGTTATGAGTGGTCTTGGTATTTCTGTTGTATCGACCTCACAAGGGGTTTTGTCTTCTAGAGAAGCTAAGAAAAGAAAGGTCGGAGGGGAAGTCCTCTGCAATGTTTGGTAGGAGATTATTATGTCTAGGATTGGTAAAAATCCAGTAGTTGTACCTGATAAAGTCAATGTAAAGATTGACGGAGCTCATGTGTCTGTTAAAGGTCCAAAGGGTGAGTTAGCGTATCAATTTACTGAGCACGTAAACATTGAAATGAAAGATAAAGAACTTGTGATAACTCCCGCGAAAGAAGATGCTCTATCAAGATCACTTTGGGGAACAACAAGAACTCTTCTTAACAATATGGTTGTAGGTGTAACAGAAGGCTTCCAAAGAAACCTAGAATTTAACGGGGTTGGTTATAAGGCTGCTGTTAAAGGAAACGTTCTTGAGCTCAACCTAGGTTACTCTCACCCGATCAACTATGATCTTCCAGAAGGTGTAACCGCGAAAGTTAATAAAAACAGTATTGAATTATTCAGCATTAACAAAGAACAAGTTGGTCAAGTAGCGGCTAAAGTTCGATCGTTCAGACCACCCGAGCCTTATAAAGGTAAAGGTATTAAGTACGCTGAAGAGCATATTATCAGAAAAGCTGGTAAATCTGGCTCTAAATAATCTGAGGTAAAAAGATATGAGAAAGCAACAAGGCAAAATTAAAAGTGAATCGGCTGCGAAAAGGTACAGAAGAAAGCTAAAAATCAGAAGTACACTTTCAGGAACTAAAGAAGTGCCAAGACTTTGTCCAAATAAGACAAACAAGCACATCCTTATTCAGGCCATTGATGATGAAACTGGTGTAACTCTTTTTACCTGCAAGACTTTTGGAAAAGGTGCAGAGTTTTCTGGACCTAAGAGGGAAAAAGCAAAATCTCTTGGAGCTCAGGTAGCTACGATGCTTAAAGAGAAAAATATTGATAGAGTCGTTTTCGACAGAAATGGCTACAAGTACACAGGTGTTCTTACAACGCTAGCTGATTCTATCAGAGAAAATGGTATTAAATTTTAATTAATTAGAGGCTTTATATGGTTGATGAAAAAGAAGTAACAAGCAATGAAGAACAAGCAGTAGAAGCAAAGGAGTCGAAAAAAGCTCCTCGTGCTCGAAAAGCTGCTCCTAGAAGAAAGAAAGCTGAATCAGTTGATCCAGAGCTCGAAGAAAGAGTTGTTGCGGTTAACCGAGTTGCGAAAGTTGTAAAAGGTGGACGTAGATTTTCTTTCTCTGCCCTCATCATTGTTGGTGATAAGAAAGGTCATGTAGGCTTTGGCTTAGGAAAAGCAAAAGAAGTTCCTGAAGCCATTAGAAAAGCGACTCAAGCTGCTGAGAAAAACATGGTTTTCGTTCCTATTGATGGTGGAACTATTCCTCATGAAGTTCTTGGAGAGTTCGATGCTGGTAAAATTCTTTTTAAACCAGCTGCGGATGGTACCGGGATTAAAGCTGCCGGTGCGTGTCGATCGATTCTTGAGCTTGCTGGTGTTCATAACGTATTAACCAAGTCTCTTAGAGGTAACAACCCGCATAACGTTGTTAAGGCAACCTTTGCTGCTCTTAAGAAATTAAGATCTCCAGAGCAAATTGCCCGAGTTCGAGGTATTGAAGTAAAACAAGTAAGACTTAAATAAGAGTCTGATAAGGAATTGAGAGGGTAGAGCTATGGCCCATAAAACCATTACAGTAAAATTAAAGAAAAGTACGATCGGATCTACTGATAAGCAAAAAGCCAATGTAAGAGGCTTAGGGCTCAGAAGAATTGGTCATGAAAAAACTCTAGAGAATACACCTGCAGTCAGAGGAATGATTAAAAAAGTTATTCATCTTCTTGACTGGAGATATGAATAGGTAGGTGCGAGATGTTAACGCTAAATAATTTATCAAGTCCAAGAGGCGCAAATAAAAATACGAAAAGATTGGGTAGAGGTCAGGCTTCTGGTCAAGGTACTCAAGCTGGTAAAGGTCACAAAGGTCAAAAGGCCAGAAAAAGTGGTCACGTAAGATCTGGTTTTGAATCAGGTGCCATGCCTCTTTATATTATGCTTCCTAAGAAAGGTTTCAAGAACCATGCTTTCAAAACTGTCTATACAGTTGTCAATCTTGGTGATCTTGAGTCAAAATTTGAAGGAAATGAAGTTTCTAGAGAAGCTCTAGTTAAAGCAGGACTCCTTAAAGGTGTCGAAAAAAGAAGACCGATCAAGGTTCTTGGAAAAGGTAACTTCACGAAATCGCTTACTTTTAAAGGTATCGAAAAATTTTCTGCATCGGCCATGGAATTGATTAAGAAGGCCGGTGGTTCTATTGAATAAAGGTAACAAGTATGTTTTCAAGCTCAAGGTTAGAAGAATTAAAGCGTAACGTTTTTTGGACGATAGCACTTCTAGCCGTTTACAGATTTGCGGCCCAGGTCCCTGTTCCAGGTGTAGATGGGTCTGCTATCAATGCCTACTTCGCCGAGGGTGGCGGTGGGATCTTTGATCTCATTAACACGTTCAGTGGTGGTGCATTTAAACGTTTTTCTGTTCTAGCGCTTGGAATTATGCCTTATATTACAACTTCTATTATCTTCAGTCTCCTTGGGGAAGTTATTCCTCAGATTCAAGAGCTTCAAGAAGATAGTGAAGGTCAAAAAAAGATTCAAAAGTGGACAAGATATGCCACCGTTCTCCTTTGCTGTATTCAAGGGTATGGAATGGCCGCAGTCTTTGAAGGCTTTAAAGCTCCTTCTGGTGCTCCTGTTATTCCAGAGCCAGGAATGCTCTTTAGGGTGTCTACGATGGTTACTCTTGCTGCCGGGACGATGTTTCTCCTTTGGTTAGGTGAGAGAATCACAGAATACGGACTAGAGAACGGTGTTTCTCTCATCATTTTTGCCGGGATTGCAGTAGAGCTTCCAGCGGAAATTATGCAAAACCTAACTCTTTTTAGAAGTGGTGAGGTTTCAGGGTTTGCGCTTCTCCTGATGATCGCAGTTATCTTAGGTGCCTTCTACGTGGTGACCTTTATTGAAAAGTCCTTTAGAAGTGTGCCTGTCCAATATGCAAAAAAAGTAGTTCACAACCGAGTATACGGTGGAACTCAATCTCTTCCAGTAAGAGTTGATACAGGTGGGGTTATGCCTCCGATCCTTGCTTCTTCTCTTCTCGCGGCTCCAGCGACGTTTGCAAGCTTTATTGATCCAAACAGTCCTTTTAAGCCGTACTTTGATACAATTCAGCAATCACTTTATCCAGGTGCGCTTCTGTTCAACCTCGTATTCGCTGGATTGATTGCTTATATGGCGTATTTTTATGCTCCAATTCAATTTAAGACGAAAAAGATTACGGAAATGCTTCAAAAGAACAACGCCTTTATCCCAGGTGTTCGACCAGGAACCAAAACTAAGGAATTCCTTGATTTTGTTCTCAATCGATTAACGTTTTTTGGTTCCCTTTTCTTGATCTTTATCTGTATATCTCCTGATCTGATCACCGGACAACATACAAGATTTGGTGGAACAAGTATGCTGATCCTTGTAAGTGTGTCGATCCGTGTGATGATGAATATCCAATCCTTTATGTTCGCTGATAAATACGAAACTTCTTATAAATCAAGAGGGAAGTATAACGGAAGCAGGAGGAGATTCTAATGGCCACTCAGGCAATTTTTCTTGGAGCTCCAGGAAGTGGGAAAGGAACACAGGCCAAAAACCTCGTGGACCAAATGCAATTCAACCACGTTTCCACTGGAGATTTACTCAGAGCTGAGGTCGCCAAAGAATCGGAATTAGGTAAGAAAGTTAGCGATATCATGAGCCGAGGGGCGCTTGTAAGTGATGAGATTGTTCTTGAGCTTCTTAAGAATAATTGTGACCTCTCTCATGGAGCTTATATATTTGATGGTTTTCCAAGAACCCTTGAGCAGGCAAAAGCGCTTGATGAAGTGGTTCTTAAGGACTTTCCATCGACGGCCGTCTACTTTGAGATTGACCTTAATGTCCTTAAAGAGAGGCTTGTAAATCGAAGAACCTGTGGAGATTGTGGAGCGATCTACAACTTGGTTCATAAGGCACCGAAATCAGAAGGGAAATGTGACCTCTGCGGTGGTGACCTTCAGCATCGTAAAGATGATACAGAAGAAGCCGTAGGAAACAGGCTCAATGTCTTCAAAGAGACTATTGAACCAATCCTGGCATATTATGAGGGTCAGAACAGACTAAAAAGAGTGGATGCCGGTAGTAAACCAGCCGAAATCTTTGAAGAACTGAAGTCTGCTCTCGAGTAAAGATAGGTATAACAGCTTAATCAACTTGCGTTATTAGGCTGTTTTTTATATGAAGCTTTATTGCTAAAAAAGGTAGAAATGGCAGCTAGCAAGGACACGATAGAAGTAGAAGGAGAAGTTACAGAACTTCTTCCCAATACCATGTTTAGAGTGAAGCTTCCTAATGGCCATAGCATAATCGCCCATATTAGCGGGAAGATGAGAATGCATTTTATTAAAATTCTCCCAGGCGATAAAGTGCTCGTGGAAATTAGTAAGTACGATTTAACGAAGGGAAGAATAACTTATCGATCTAAAGGATCGAGTAATAAACCAAATAATAAATAAGGTGCAAGGGCCATGAAAGTAAGATCATCAGTTAAGAAAATATGTGAAGACTGTAAAATAATTAAGAGGAAAGGTGTAGTCAGAGTTGTCTGTAAACCCAATCCAAAACATAAGCAAAGACAAGGTTAGGAGCAAAAAATGGCAAGAATCCTCGGTGTTGATATACCCAGAAATAAAGCGATGAGAATCGCTCTTCAATCTCTATACGGAGTTGGTCCAGCTTTAGCGAGAGAAGTACTCGTTAAAACAAATGTTGATCTTGAGTCTAACTCAAATGATCTAACTGAAGAGCAATCCAATGAAATCAGACTTCTTCTTGAATCAGAATATCAAGTGGAAGGGGATCTTAGAAGAGAGATTGGTCTTAATATTAAAAGACTCAAAGACCTTGGTTGTTATAGAGGAATCAGACATAGAAGAGGTCTACCGGTAAGAGGACAAAGAACTCATACCAATGCCAGAACGAGAAAAGGTAAGGCCGTAGCTATTGCTGGTAAGAAATCAATTAAACAAATGAAGTAATAATTTAAGGAATTAATTAAGATGGCAAAGAAAATCGCTGGAAAAAAGAAAGCTAAAAAGAATGTTGCACATGGGATCTGCCATGTTCAAGCTTCTTTCAACAATACGATTGTGACTTTTACTGATCCAAAAGGTGAAGCAGTTGCTTGGGCAAGTGCTGGTCAATTAGGATTCAGAGGTTCTAAGAAATCAACTCCATTTGCTGCTCAACAAGCTGCTTATGAAGCGGCTAAAAAAGCGGCTGAGCATGGAATGACTTCTTGTGAAGTACGAGTAAAAGGTCCAGGTGCTGGTAGAGAAAACGCAATCAGAGCTGTTATTCAAGCAGGTATTAAATTGTCATCTGTTTCTGACAGAAGTCCAATTCCACATAACGGATGTAGAGCTCCGAAAAGAAGAAGGGTATAAGATATGGCTAGATATAGAGGTTCAGTTTGTAGACTTTGTAGAAGAGAAGGTGAAAAACTTTTTCTTAAAGGAACTCGATGTTACACAGATAAGTGTGCGATCGAAAGAAGACCTTATCCTCCTGGGCAACACGGACAGAGAAGAACAAAAATCTCTGACTATGGTGTTCAGTTAAGAGAAAAGCAAAAACTAAAAAGATTGTACGGTGTGCAAGAAAAGCCAATGAGAAATATCTTCTCAAAAGCTGTTACTATGAAAGGTGTTACAGGTGAAAACCTCCTTTCACTTCTTGAAAGACGATTCGACAATGTTATTTACAAAATCGGATTCGCTGCATCAAGAAAAGAAGCCAGACAACTTGTGAAGCACTCACACTTCACGATTAATGGTAAAAAAGCGAATATACCTTCTATGCTTCTTAAAGCAGGTGATGTGATTGGTCTTCGAGAGAAGTCTAAGTCTTCTGTTAAGCTGACTGGTGCTCTTGAGGCAAATAGCATGAGAGAAATTCCTGCTTGGTTGGATGTAGATAAAGGTAAATTCCAAGCTACGGTTAAGGATCTTCCAAGAAGAAGTGATGTTACTTCTCAAATTGAAGAACACCTCATCGTCGAGCTTTATACTAAGTAACAGTTAAATCTGGGGAGAATAAAAATATGGATACTTTTGTTTCAAAGAACTGGACGAATATGATTAGACCGGTCGCTCTTGAGATCGACAATGACGTGCTTACACGATCATACGGTAAATTCGTAGCGAAACCCCTTGAAAGAGGTTACGGGCAGACATTAGGAAACTCTTTAAGAAGAGTTCTTCTTTCTTCTCTCCAGGGTGCAGGTATTGTTGCTGTTCGAATTGATGGGGTTTCTCATGAGTTCGGAACAATCGATAACGTTAAAGAAGAAGTTTCTGAAATCATCCTCAACCTTAAAGAGGTTCGATTTAAGCTTACTGAAAAAGAAGATGTAACTCTGATCCTTGAAAAAACGGGAGAGGGTCCTGTTACAGCTAAAGATATTCAAGAAAATAACAACGTTAGAGTTCTTAATCCGGATCTCGTAATCTGTAACGTTTCTTCTGGTGGATCAATCAGAATGGAACTTAAGATTGCAAGAGGGAAAGGTTATGTAACTGCAGTTGATAACCAAGAGCAGTTCGATCTTCCAATCGGTTGGATTTACCTTGATACTCTTTTTTCACCAGTAAACAGAGTAAATTATACAGTTGCGAACTCCAGAGTTGGAAAAAGAACTGACTTTGATAAACTGACTCTTGAAATTTGGACAAACGCAGGGATTGAACCTCAAGAAGCGGTTGCTTACTCAGCAAAAATTCTTAGAGATCAACTTGCTGTTTTCCTTAATTTCGAAGATGAAGAAGAAATTGCAAAGCTTGAAAGCAAGCCTCAAGCAGTAGCTGCTCCTCAAAACAACGCTCTTTTAAAGCCTGTTTCTGAGCTCGAGCTTTCTGTGAGATCAGCAAACTGTCTTCAAAATGCAAACATTAAGTATATCTATGAACTTGTTTCTAAGACTGAAGGTGAAATGCTTAGAACTAAGAACTTTGGTAGAAAGTCTCTTAACGAAATTAAAGAGATCCTTACCAATATGGGACTTGGTCTTGGAATGAAAGTTGATAGCATCATGAAAGAAATTAGAGATAATCAAGAAGGCGATAACGCTTAAGAATTTGGTAGGTACGAGATGAGACATCAAAAAAGAAAATACAGAATTGGAACAAACCCTGCTCATAGAAGATCGCTTCTTTGCAACCTTGCAACTGAGATCATTGATCATGGGAAAATTAAAACAACGCATACAAAATGTAAGGCCGTTAAGCCATACGTTGAAAAACTAATCACTCTTGCTAAAGAAGATACGGTAGCAAACAGAAGACTTGCTTACGCTAGATTAAATAACAATAGATCTGCTGTAACTAAGCTTTTTAATGAAGTTGCTCCAAAATTCAAAGATAGAAATGGTGGTTATACAAGAGTCCTTAAGCTTCCAGAGGGAAGAGTTGGTGACAACGCTCCAATGAGCTTTATCTCTCTTGTAGATTAAAAACTAAGCAATAGGGCCTTCGAAAGAAGGCCTTTTTTTTTGTATGACAAACTCTATTCCCTTTAAACTCTTTCTTGCTCTGGCCCTTCTCTCCGCGACTCTTTTCTATTCTCAGTACCATAATAAAAGTATGAAACAATACTTTGACTCAAGTGAAGAGTATGTGTTGAAAGAGCTTCCCAATATGGATCTTCATGAAATCTACTCAGGAAAGAAAGGGTCGCTTAAGTCTATTCTTCCGAGTGAAAACCAAGGACTTCTCGTGCACTTTTGGGGAACCTGGTGTGGTCCATGTGAAGAAGAGCTTCCTGCTTTTATTGAGCTGATGAAGTCATTTGAAGAAAAGAACGTGAGTGCGATTCTTTTTGCCATTAACGATCAAGAAGTGAAGGTGAAAAAGTTTCTTAAAGAAAAGATTGGAGACCTTCCATCTAATATACTAGTGGCCGTGGATAATGAAGGCATCTCTTTAAAGCGTTTCGGAACTCTTAAAGTTCCTGAGACCTATGCCTTTAGTGGGGCTGGATCAATGGTCAAAAAATTTGTCGGCCCTCAAGAATGGAACGCCCCTTATTTTTCTGACTACTTAGGCTCTGTTTTTAAGACCAATCCATAAATTTTATTGAAAATTCTGACTAGAAATCAGCTTAAAACTGTAAGGTTTTAAGCTAAAACTGCCGAAAAACTTCACAGGATATGACTAAACTTTATACAAAAGGGAGAGTCCTGTGGATTGGTCAAATATTGGAAAACTTCATGCTGTCAAAAAACTCGAGAAGATCATGCGACGATGGTACAAGCTCGAATGCCTCTACTCTGATGGACAGTATAAGCTTCGAAGTGATCAGATGGAAAAAGGCCATGAGTTTGTCTCTCATTTTACCAAAATTCAACTCGAACTGACTCACGGTTTAGAAATCCTCGAACAAGATATCGAATCCATTAGTGATCAAATTGAAAATAAAGAAGGGGTTCACTCCTTTACCACTTTCTTTTCTCCAGTGAAGGCCATGGCCATGAGAATTGAAGCCGATGGAGAGTTCCAAGGCACCTTTATGGTCTATCCTTTTGTCAGTGAGGCCTTTACTGCCAAGGAGGAGAAGGATCTAATTAATAAGCTCCTAGAAGCGGGAGCGGAAAAAGAGGACGCTCAAAAAGCAGTTGAAAAAATCCCAAGGCTAGATTCTCAAAGTCTAAATCGTCTTCAAGAATTGGTGGAATTGGTTGCAGAAGAAATTGTGGAGTATCAAAAGGGCGTTCAAGATAAAGCTAAAATCATTGAGGCCATGCAATCCGAACTTTCTGATCGCTACCGCTATCATAATATCATTGGAAAATCGAAACCTATGCAAAAGGTTTACGCGCTTCTTGATCGAATTAAGACCTCAGAGAGTACGGTCTTTATCGCTGGTTCAAATGGAACTGGGAAAGAGCTGGTGGCTAAATCTATTCATTATAATTCTCCTCGAGGGGATAAGCTCTTTTTGGCCATTAACTGTTCGGCCTTTAATGAAAACCTTCTAGATAGTGAGCTTTTTGGACACGTCAAAGGCGCCTTTACCGGTGCCCTTAAAGATAAAAAAGGGCTTTTTGAAACAGCTGATGGAGGAACCCTCTTTCTTGATGAAATTGGAGACACTTCACCAAGCATGCAAGTGAAGCTTTTAAGAGTCATTCAAGAAGGAACCTTTATTCCTGTAGGAGGCACCGTTCCTAAAAAAGTAAATGTACGAATTATCTGTGCTACCAATAGAGATCTTAAGGTAATGATGGAAAAAGGTGAATTTAGAGAAGACCTTTTTTATCGTATTAATGTCATCACCATTAACCTTCCTATGCTTAAAGATAGAGAGGGAGATGTGGATATTCTTCTAGAATACTTCCTTAAAAGAAAATGTGAGCAGCAAGGTGGTCAGATGAAGACTCTTGCTAGAGCAACTAAAGAAAAACTTCTTAATTATAATTGGCCTGGTAATGTTCGTGAGCTTGAAAACGAAGTAGAACGAATGGTAGTCCTCTCAGGAGAAGAAAAAATGATTCATCCAGACTGTCTCAGTCCACGAGTTTCTGAAGTTTCTTTTTCTGCAGTAACTTCAGGTGACGGCATTAAAACTACCGGAAAACTTAAACCAGCGTTAGAACAACTTGA
Source organism: uncultured bacterium (assembly GCA_965365285.1). GTDB lineage: Bacteria > Bdellovibrionota > Bacteriovoracia > Bacteriovoracales > Bacteriovoracaceae > JAURDE01. Next base: position 84,365 of record CBDUBC010000002.1, on the reverse strand, counting down.
AGCATTAATGATCAAAGAAGGATTGAAGCGGTGCGAATTCAATAAGTCAAAACTCGCCAAAGAGCTTGGAATTAGTCGCGCCTCTCTTATTATGAAGGTTGAAAAATACGAGCTCGATAAGCGAAACAAAAAAGCAGCCTAGACAAAACCGGCTTTCCTTTACCCGCCTTAGGATATTTGATATTCCCTTGGTTACACCTTTTACTTTAGGAGTAACCTATGAATTTACATGATGGGCCAGGTGGTTTTGACGATGAAATAATGAAATTCGTTAAGGCCTTTCAGCAAAACTTTAAGGGAATTGGAGTCGTTTTCTTGATTTTAATTGCTGCAGTGACCGTAAAATCTTCCATGTACACCGTCGATACCGAAGAGGAAGCAATCGTTCTTCGGCTCGGGCGCTACATCACAACAACGCCTCCAGGGCTTCACTTTAAAATTCCTTTTGTGGATCAAGTGGAAAAAATCAAAACAACTATCGTCCATCAAGCGGAGTTTGGTTTTAGAACTCAGACTAAAGTGGGTTCCCGAACTTATTATGATCCTTCTAGCTTTGATAATGAGTCTCTTATGCTAACAGGGGACCTTAACGTAGCTGACGTTGAATGGGTTGTGCAGTATAAGATTTCAGATCCCTTTAAATATCGATTTAAAACTAAAGACCCGGTTCGAAATATTAGAGACATCTCTGAGTCCATTATGAGAAGAGTGGTTGGAGATAAACTGGTAACAGAAGTTCTTACTACCGGAAGGGTTGAGATTTCTACAAACGCTAAAGAGTGGATGCAAGAGCTTGTTGATAAATATGAAATGGGAATTTCGATTCAAACAGTGAAGCTTCAGGATGTAAACCCGCCAGAATCAGTAAAAGATTCTTTTAATGAAGTGAACGCTGCCAGACAAGAGCAAGAAAAAGTCATCAATCAAGCGGAGAGACGCTATAACGAAATTATTCCTGAAGCGAAAGGAAAGGCCGAAAAGCTTCTGAGTGAGGCCGAAGGTTATGGGATGGCCAAGGTCAATAAGGCCCTTGGGGATGCCAATAAGTTTTTAGCTGTTCTTAAAGAATATAATCGCGCGCCAGATATTACTAAAAAGCGGATTTATATTGAAACTATGGAAAAGGTCTTCACCAGTATTGAGGATCTCACCATTCTTGATCCGCAGGTTAAGGGCGTTCTTCCAATTTTTAATCAACTCGACATGAGTAAGAAGTAGGGGCAAAAGATGAGTAAAAAAGTTATAGCTATTATTATTGTCTTTATAGGATTAGTCGTTTTAGGAAATTCGGCCTTCATTGTGGATGAGGGAAGGCAGGCCATTATTACTGAATTTGGTCGACCCATAGGAGAGCCCATTACCGAAGCGAATATTCACTTTAAAGTTCCATTTATTCAAGATGTTCGATTTGTGGATAAAAGAATCTTGAACTGGGATGGTTTTCCTAATCAAATCCCTACGAAGGACAAAAAATATATTAAGGTGGATACCACTGCTAGATGGAAAATTATTGATACCTTAAAATTTATCCAAACTGTTAAAAATGAAAATGGAGCTAAAGGAAGACTAGATAGTATTATTGATGGGGCCACAAGAGACGTTGTTTCCAATCATAATCTAGTTGAAGTTGTACGAAACTCCAATGCCATTATTGATCGAGTCGAAGAGATGAAAAAGATCATCGACAAAGGTGATGATAATCTCAGCGAAGAGGTGAAGGTTCTTGCTAATATTCAACTTGAAAAAATTGATGTGGGTCGAGAGCGTCTGAGTCAAATGATCGTTGAGAGTGCTCAAAAAGAACTTGGAAATCTAGGAATTGAACTGATCGATGTTCAGCTTAGACGAATTAGCTATGAAAAAAGTGTTGAGGCCAAGGTTTATGAGAGAATGGTCTCCGAGCGAAAAAAGATCGCTCAAAAGATTCGATCTCTTGGGCAAGGTGAAAAGGCTAAGATTGAAGGTCGACTCACCAAGGACCTTCAAGAAATTGAGTCTAATGCTTATAGAAAGGCCCAGGAAATTCGAGGAAAGCTCGAGGCCAAAGCGATGAATGTTTACAATAATGCGCTTTCTCAGGGTAAAAGATTTTTTGAATTTCAAAGATCGATGGAAGCCTATGAGAAGACGATGAAAGAAAAAGCTAAGCTTATCCTTTCATCTGACTCTGAGTTTCTTAAGTACTTTAAGTCCGCGCCTTAATCATCTCGCGAAGAAGGGGGATGCGGTCCTGACCCCAGGTCCAAAACTCCCCCCATTTAAAACTTGGTACGCCCCATAATCCGGCTTCTTTCATCTCTTCTTTATGAATCATAAGCTTTTCAGGAGCTTCCCCGGACAAATATTCCAGAATTTCTGTTTTGTTAAATCCAAGGGGGTTTAGAAGTTTGATAAGGTTATTGGAATTAAGCTCAAACCCTTTCGCCCAAATCGCTTCATAAATGATTCTAATGAAGTCTCTTTCACACTCTTTCTTTTCGGCAAGGACAAAGAGCTTGAGCACATTTACAACCCCCTCTCCAAGCGGATCACAGACTTTACCAAAAGGAAGACCACGCTGATGCGCAATTCTTGCGGCATCTTTGAAAATATACATTTTTTTAGATTCAGGTATTTTAAATCCTCGCATGGCCATGGGAAAAAGAGGCTTAAACTTAACTCTCAGATTAAATTCGTTTATAAGTTTTTCGACTTCAAAAAATGCAAGAAAAGAGTAGGGGCTTCGAAAGCTAAAATAAAAATGAAGCTCATCCCCTCTATACAACTCATTTTTATTCCAGAGGGGTTTTGGTAGAGAAAGATTAAGACGTTCACAAAGGATCCCTAGTCTATCGACTCCCCAGTACCATTCTCCTTGATAATAAAACATCGCACCTTGGTAGTGACCAAGCTTTTTAAGAAGAGTATTTCCTTCTTCACTTCCTCTATGAAGCTTCGATTCATCGAGGGAGAGTCCATAGGCCTTAGCAAGAAGTCTAGCGTCTTTTAATTTGTAGTCCATCATGTATGGAGGAAGGTCATCCAGCGAAACTTCATGCATATGAAAAAAAAGCCCTCTAACATTTTTTGCGAGCTCTAGAACTAATTGAGAATGAGGATCAAGCGGATCATGAAAGAAATGGACTCTAGAATCTTTAAGTCCATGGAAAAAGCGAGAGAGCTTCCTTGTTCTGGGGTGAACAAGGAAGTTTGCAAAGTAAGGCATAAGGGCCTTTTTCATTATTTTCCTTGAAAGAGAGGTTTTCTTTTTTCGAGGAAAGCTTTGACTCCTTCTGCTTTATCTTCGGTAGAAAAGACAAATTTAAACCCTTCTTTTTCTACTTCAAGGCCAGCAGCAATATCCATTGCTTCCCCTTTTCTAATCACTTCCTTGCATTTAGAAATGATCAGAGGAGATTTAGAGGCGATGACAGAGAGGGTTTCCATCGCTGCATTCATCATGTCTTCTTTATTTTCAAATACTTTTTGAACAAGCCCGATTTCTTTTGCTTCATCAATCTTAATATTTCTTCCTGTGTAGATAAGCTCCCGACTTCGAGCAACTCCAACATATCTCATGAGTCTTTGAGTTCCTCCAAATCCAGGAATAAGACCAAGATTCACTTCAGGTTGTCCAAAAAGAGCATTTTTAGTGGCATAGATAAAATCACATGCCATGGCCATTTCACAGCCCCCACCAAGAGCAAATCCATTCACACAAGCTATCACCGGTACGGGACAAGTTTCCATGAGAAGGGTAACACCCTGACCAAGCTTAGCGAAAATCTCTCCCTCTTCCGGACTCATTCCATCCATTGCTTTAATATCAGCTCCGGCGATGAAGGCCTTATCACCCGTCCCTGTAAGAATAATTCCTCGGTACTTAAAGCTAAAATCTCTTCCAACTTCAACAAAAATCTCTTGAATTTCGGAAAGAACTTTTTGGGAAAGGGCATTGAGTTTATCAGGTCTATTGATACTAATGATAAGAACTTGGTCTTTTTCTTCGCAGCTAAGTGTTTCAAATTCATTAAAGGTCATATGGGTACTCCTTAATTATTAAAATATTTTGAGATGTCTCCAGGCATCGGAGACCATTTTGGGTCATTATCTTTGTCGACAAGAAGGGCCCGAATCCCTTCTTTAAAATCATCGGATTCACTAAAAGCATAGGCCATAGTCAGCTCTCTTTTAAATACCTCCTGAAGACTAAGGCCTTTGCCTTCTCTTATTTGCTTAAAGATGACTTTTGCAGAAGTAGGAGATCCCCTTCTAAAATTTTCTAGTGCGTTTTGAATCCAGTCATTGGAGGAGATATAAGTATTAAAAATTTGATAGAGCTTATTAAACTCTTCAAAGTGAGTGAGCTGCTTGATTTCTTCCTCATGCTCTAAAAGCTCGGAGTGAATCAGCTCAGGATGATGGAGATCAATTAAAATTCTTCTGGTGATATTATAGTTTTCTTTATTGTTTTCGACCCAATTGGTTTGAATGAGTTTTTCTTCTAATCCTTTAAGCTCTTTCGAAGAGATAAGAAAGTCGGCAAGATGACAAGATAGTGCATCAGCGCCATTTATTCGAGCGCCAGTTAAACCGAGAAAGAGACCAATATTTGAAGGCATTTTATTAAGAAAATAAGTTCCTCCGACATCAGGAAAAAGACCAATAGTAATTTCTGGCATTGCCATCATGGTTGTTTCGGTGACGATTCGATGAGAGCAGCCATTCATAATACCGATACCACCACCCATAGTGATTCCATTGGCAAAACAAATCATAGGTTTTTTATAAGTATGGATATAATGATCGAGAAAATATTCATTTTTAAAAAAATCTTTAGCGAGATCAGGAGATTTAAGCATATCAAAGTACAGAGATTTAACATCTCCACCGGCACAGAAAGCACGCTCACTTGAAGATTTTAAAATGACGGCCTTTATATTGGGGTCATCTTCCCATTCTTGAAGGGTCTTGGTCATGGCCTTAATCATATCAAGCCCAAGAGAGTTGAGCTTTTTAGGGGCATGAAGAGTAAGGACCCCAACTTGATTTTTTACCTCACTCAAAAGGGTATCACTCATGATTACTCCAATCGTATAGTCATATTCATTTGGCCAATATCAGTGTCCGTGAACCATCTCTCAGTTATTGTTTTCGTTTCTGTATAAAATTGAAAGGCTTGTTTTCCGTAAGCATGACAATCACCAAAAAAAGACTGCTTCCAACCCGTAAAACTAAAAAAGGGTAGAGGCACTGGAATTGGGACGTTGATTCCTACCTGCCCCACTTCAATCTTATGCTTGAATAGACTCGCAGCCGCTCCGTGAGAAGTGAAGATGCTGGTTCCATTTCCGTAGGGTGATCGATTAATCATATCAATCGCCTCATTTAAAGTATCGACCTTTAAAAGAATTAAAACTGGACCAAAAACTTCTTCTTGATAAATTTCCATATTAATTTTCACGTCATCAATGAGAGTGGGTCCTATAAAATAACCACCTTCATATCCAGTAACTTTATAATTTCTTCCATCCAGTAAAATCTTTGCACCAGCTTTTTCTGCTCCGGTAATGAGTGCCTCAATACGCTCTTTCGAATGTTTTGATATGACAGGTCCAAAGTCTCCCCCTTTTTCAAAGGAAGCGGCCTTAAGAGTACTCATTCTTTCTGTGAGATCTTTCGTCCAATCTTTCGCTTCTCCCACAAGGATTCCTACTGAGATGGCCATGCATCTTTGTCCAGCAGCTCCACAGCTTGCTGCTGAAAGAGCGTTCAGAGCTTTTTCTTTATCGGCATCAGGCATAATGACCATATGGTTTTTTGCCCCAGCAAGAACTTGAACTCGTTTATGATTTTCTGAAGCCTTTTGATAGATATGTTTTCCCACGTTAGAGCTTCCCACAAATGAAACCGCTTTAACGCTCGGGTTTTCTAAAAGGGCATTCACTTGCCTCGCTCCACCATGTAGAACATTAAAGACTCCATCTGGAAGCTTTGCTTCTTTCATTAGTCTTGCCAGTACAATTGGAGTCAAAGGGTCTTGTTCCGATGGTTTTAAAATAAATGTATTTCCTGCGGCAATTGCCAGCGGAAACATCCAAAGAGGAACCATTGCCGGAAAATTAAAAGGAGTAATTCCTAAACAGACTCCAAGAGGTGTTTTATAGCTATAGCATTCAATGGAGGTACCGACTGCTTTGACCGTTTCACCCATGAGCATACTAGGAGCACTTAAAGAGTATTCAACAACCTCAATTCCTCTCCAGATCTCTCCAATTGCATCTTCTTTAGTTTTTCCGGTGTCCTGGCAGAGAACCTTTGCAATTTCCTCGATACGGTCCTTTAAGAGCTGCTGATAAGTCATCAGAAAGCGAACTCTTTGATGAACCGGTGTCTGACTCCATGATTCAAATGCTTTACTAGCAGAATTCACCGTGAGGGCAAGCTCTTCATCCGTTGCCATAGGAACAGAGGAGATCACTTTTCCAGTGGCCGGATTGGTGATCTCTAGTGTTTCACTGCTTTTTGAGTGAAGAAATTGTCCGTTAATATAGTGAGGTACTTGTTTTTCTATCTTACATAGATCGTCGATATTGCCCCCCGCATTTATAAAGAAGGTTGGTGATTTGTCCTAGGGAGCAGTATCTCACGGCATCCATCAATTCTTCAAAGATATTTTCCCCTGAGAGGACTTTATTTTGAAGACGATCGAGTGCTTGTTGATTTTTACTACCACTTCTCTTTATAAATTCTTGGGTACGCTTGATTTGATCTTGTTTTTCTTCTTCTGTTGCCCGTACAACTTCGGTTTCTTCATATTCACTCTCTGCATCCTCAGAAAGAAAAGTGTTTACACCAATAATAGGGTAATCCCCATGGGCCTTCATGATTTCATATTTCATGGACTCAGTTTGAATCTTATTTCTTTGGTATTGATGCTCCATCGCTCCAAGTACACCACCCCTTCTTGAAAGAGATTCAAATTCATTAAGAACCGCTTCTTCAACTAAATCGGTGAGGTAATCAATATAAAAAGATCCTTGAGTGGCATTTTCACATTTCATCATTCCAAATTCTTTTAGAATAACGAGCTGAATCGCCATGGCCCTTCGTACAGATTCTTCTGTTGGAGTGGTAATCGCTTCATCGTAAGCATTGGTATGAAGAGAGTTACAGTTATCGTTAATAGCAAGGAGTGCCTGAAGAGTGGTTCGAATATCATTGAAGGCTATTTCTTGAGCGTGAAGACTTCGACCAGAAGTCTGAATATGGTACTTTAATTTTTGTCCTCTGGTATCTGCTCCATATTTATATTTCATTGCAATAGCCCAAATTCTTCGGGCAACTCGACCAATAACGCTATATTCAGGATCCATACCATTACTAAAAAAGAATGAGAGGTTTTTTGCAAAATCATTCACATCCATTCCCCGAGAGAGGTAGTACTCAACGTAACTAAAGGCATTGGACATGGTGAGAGCAAGTTGGGTGATGGGATTAGCTCCTGCTTCGGCGATATGGTACCCACTAATACTTACAGAGTAAAAGTTTCGAATATTCTTTTTAATAAAATATTCTTGGATATCTCCCATCATTTTTAGTGCAAATGGAGAGGAGAAAATACAAGTGTTTTGAGCTTGCTCTTCTTTTAAAATATCCGCTTGAACCGTTCCTCTTACAACAGGAAGAACTTCATCTCTTAGATTTTTAAGCTCTTCATCAGTAAGGTCATAAATTGTTTTTCCAAGTTTTTCTTTGGCGTAATTATTTATAGCGGCGTTAAAGTACATCGCTAGAATCATCGGTGCCGGACCATTAATGGTGTGAGAAACAGAAGTGGAAGCAGCAGTCAGATCAAATCCATCAAACAGAGTTATCATATCGTCTAGGGTTGCAACACTTACCCCACTATTTCCAATTTTTCCGTAGATGTCTGGTCTTTGAGCTGGGTCCTCACCGTAAAGAGTAACCGAGTCATAGGCCGTACTAAGTCTTTTTGAAGTATCGTTTTTTGAAAGATAATGAAATCTTCGATTGGTTCTTCCAGGTCCACCTTCACCGGCAAATTGCCGCTTAGGATCTTCAGCATCGTTTTTAAGTGGAAAAACACCTGAGGTGAATGGAAAGTGACCAGGATAGTTTTCTGAACGCATAAATTTAAGCTTATCACCCCAATCCATAAAGCTAGCTGTAGCTATTTTAGGGATCTTTTTATCAGAAAGACTAGTTGTAAAAAGAGGCTTAGAAAATTTCCTCCCTCTTACTTCATATTCAAATTCATCTTTTTGAAGGGATTCTTTTTGAGAATCAAACTCTTCAATCATCTTTATATTTTCATCACCAAGATCTTTCTCTAGTTCCTCAATGATATCATCGATGATTTTTCGATCTTTAAGAGACTTGGCAGTTTTGAGTTTATAAAGTTCACTTGCTTTTTCTTGAAGCTTTTGTGTTTCTTTTTTGTAGTCTTTAACCGTTTTAGAAATCTCGGCTAGATAGTTTTGTCGATCTGGAGGAATGATGGAGAAATCCATGTTGTTTTTAAGATTCTTAAGCGCTTCTTCATCATAGCTTTGTTCAAACATGCCTTCTGATCTGAGTAGGTCCATGAGTTTAGAGAAGAATTGATTAACACCATTATCGTTAAAACTAGAGGCCGTAGTTCCAAAAACTGGAAGAGTTTTTAAAGTATCTGGATCAGTGTGTTTATCATGTGACCTTGCGTAGACAAGTCTTACATCCATAAGTGCATCTTCAGCACCTCGTTTATCAAATTTATTAATGGCAATCAGATTAGCAAAATCGATCATATCAATTTTTTCAAGCTGAGTAGCAGCTCCATACTCACTGGTCATGACGTAGATCGACTTGTCACAGAAATCAACGATGGCACTGTCACCCTGACCAATACCACTGGTTTCAAGAATAAGCATATCAAAGTCACCGGCTCGATAAAGAGTTTGAATATCTTTAATCGTTCCACCGACCTCTCTTGATTGTCCGTGAGTTGCAATGGATCTTACATAAACTCTTGGATCATAGATGCTATTCATTCGAATTCGGTCACCAAGAAGAGCTCCCCCCGTTTTTCTTTTCGAAGGATCATAAGCAAGGATTCCGATTTTTGTATCTTTAGTTGTGTAGAGGAAACGATTGATGAGTTCATCTGTTAGAGAACTTTTACCTGCTCCACCTGGACCAGTGATCCCTAAAATAACCGGTTTTCTATAATTTGATTTTTCAATAGCAGCAATAAGCTCTTTTCTTAATTCTTCCGTCTCTGGTCTTTGAACAAAATAATCATTTTCAAAAAGAGAGATGATTCTTCCCAGTTCTCTTTCGTTTAGAACTTCACCTTTTTTTACTTTGTCTAAAATAGGGGAGTATCTTTTAGAATTAAACTCAAGCTTTGCTGCTTTTTCAATAATATCGCCAATAACTCCATCAAGACCAAGCTTTCTAGAGTCCTCGGCATGATAAAGTCTAGTGACACCATATTTATGAAGCTCCTCAATTTCCTCAGGAAGAATAGTTCCTCCACCACCACCAAAGATTTTAATATGTTCAACCTCGTTTTCTTTTAAAAGATCAACCATGTACTTAAAGAATTCCATGTGACCACCTTGATAAGAGCTTACGCAGATGGCATCAGCATCTTCTTGGATAGCGGTCGTTACAATGTCTTGAACACTTCGGTTATGTCCTAGGTGAATGACTTCAATTCCCGCTTTTTGAAATAGTCTTCGAAACATATTTATAGATGCATCATGACCATCAAAAAGAGAGGAGGCAGTAACAAATCTGAGGTAGGAGGATTTCTTTGTATTCATGTTTTTTGGCTCGCGTTAAATTATTACCGGCATTATAGCCATGTCACCCTGCCCTTTCAAGAAGACTCTTGCGTTTGAGTTGTAGGTTAATTGCCTTCATGGTAGTAGATTTTATCTGAAAAAATCTGGAAAAGGATAACAAAATGACTCATGACATTGCGCCTGCCCTCACTATGCTTACAGACGATGAAAAACTCTTTGCTGAAACGGTGCGTGATTTTGCTCAAAAAGAAATCAAGCCACTTGTAGCAAAGATGGATGAGGAACAAAAAGTTCAAAAAGACCTGATTCCAAAGCTTTTTGATCTTGGAGTTATGAGTATCGAAATTCCAGAAAAATTTGGTGGTGTTGGAAGTTCATTTTTTATGTCCGTTCTTGCCATTGAGGAGCTTGCAAAAGTAGATCCATCCATTTCTGTTCTTGTCGACGTTCAAAATACACTTTCCATTAACCTGTTTATGAACTTCGCTAATGAAGCTCTTCAGGAAAAATATCTTACTCAACTAGCGACAGATAAAATTGGAGCGTACGGTTTATCAGAAGCCTCTAGTGGATCAGACGCTTTTGCTCTTCAAACAACCGCTAAAAAAGACGGTGATCACTACATTCTAAATGGAAGAAAGCTTTGGATCACGAATTCTAATGAAGCCGATATTTTTGTCATTTTTGCAAACGTCGATCCATCTCAAGGTTACAAGGGAATTACTGCCTTTGTTGTTGAAAGAGGATATGAGGGTTTTGAGGTTGGAAAAAAAGAAGACAAACTAGGTATTCGAGCAAGTTCAACCTGTGAACTTATTCTCGATAATGTAAAAGTTCATAAAGATAATATCGTTGGTGAACTTGGAAAAGGTTATAAAGTCGCTATTGAAACTCTTAATGAAGGAAGAATTGGGATTGCCGCTCAAATGATCGGTCTTGCTCAAGGTTCTCTAAATCACGCTATTGCTTACACCAAAGAAAGGAAACAATTTGGAAAATCTCTTATAGATTTCCAAGGCGTTCAATTTGAACTTGCAAAAATGGCAACGGAAGTTGAGGCCGCTAAACTCATGGTTTACAATGCAGCTCGATTAAAAGAGCAAGGTATGAATTTTGTAAAAGAGGCCTCTATGGCAAAATACTTCTCTTCCGAAGTCGCTGGTAAAGTTTCTGGTAAAGCCGTTGAGCTTCATGGTGGTTATGGATTCACGAGAGAATATCCGGTTGAGAAACTGATGAGAGATTCAATGATAGGAAAGATCTACGAAGGAACCTCTAATATGCAGCTTATGACCATTGCAAAGATCATAGCGAATGAGCTGAAATAATATTGTCAAAAGTTGTTAAGTGTACCACCATTACTTAAATCCGTATCAAGGAGTGGTTATATGAGATGGCTTTTTCTCTTTATATTTATATCCTCATCCCTTTTTGCTAAAGGCCAAAGAGGGCCAATTAGAGAAGATTTTGATGACTTAGGTCTCCATGACCCCGCTCTCGTTTATTTGCCAAGCGACTATTCTAAGGGAAAAACCTATCCCCTCATTATTTCATTGCATGGATTAGGGGCTAACGCTTACGTTCATAATATAACCTTTAACTTGAAAGAATTTGTTACCAAAAGGCAATTCATCTTGGTGGTTCCTGAAGGGATGGTTGGAATGGGAGGAGCGCGGTATTGGAATGCCACCGACTTTTGTTGTGGAGCTAGGCAAAGTACTCAAACAGATCATGTTAAGTATATTACCTCTATAGTCGAAAAAATGATTTCGTATTATCGTGTTAATCCATCTCAGATTCACCTTTTTGGTCACTCTAATGGAGGATTTATGGTCCATCGGATGGCCTGTGATGCTCCAGAGCTTTTTGAATCGTTCGCAAGTTTTTCTGGAGTGACATTTTTAGATCCCCAGAAATGTAAAAAAAAATCTCCCCTAAAGATGCTCCATATACACGGAACAGTTGATAACGTCATTCTTTATGATGGAATAGAAAACCTTTACCCAGGTGCTAGAAAAACGGCTAAGAGATGGGTAGATCGCAATGGTTGTCATCCTAAAGTAAAGCGCTCTCAAAATAAGATTTTTTATTATAAACCCTACAATAAAAGCTTTGTGACCAAAGAAGAAAATTGGAGGGATTGTAACAAAAATACCTCTGTCTCCTTATGGACCATAGAAAATGTATCTCATATGATGCGAGTTAATTCGGAGTATATGGAGAGGATCGTCGATTTCTTTTTAGGAGATTTATGAAAAAGTTTTTTATTCTAATCTTAATCTTCTTTTCGTTTCATTCAAATGCAGAAAAGATAAAAGACGCGGTTTACCTCAAAATGTCGAGAGGAGGCTTCGAATTAATAAATCAGCAACTCCCCGAGATTGTGAATGGATATTTAAAAAAAATTGATATTCCAAACTTATATTTTTCCATCCCTGGAATAGGGAAGGCAATTGCCAGGGATATTAAGATCGGAATAGATCTCGAAAGTATAAATCTTTTTCCTCAAGATGGTTACCTTGATATTGATTCCATTTTGAGAGCCTTTAGGGTTGATATTGGAAACATTAGAGTAGAGGATTATTTTACAGGTCTTGTTGGAGTGAATTGTTACGGAACAAGCATACTTTTAGGTCAAAATGATGTTTTTCCTTTCTCTACTAAGTTAGGGCTTAAGGTTCATAATAGAAAGCTAAAAGTAGACTTAGGAAATGTTTATTTTAAACTAAGAGATGACCAAATAAAAACCTTTGGTCCAAGAAGATGTGCAAGCCTTTTAAACCCCAATATGGTTTTCCTTAGAATTGCGATTTCTAAATTCCTTAAGGCCTCAAGGCCCATAATTTATAGAACTTTAAAAGTAGTCACAAGGACCTATGGCGTTATATTTAACAAGATCTTAAGTCAGGTCTTTGATAATTTTGCACTTCCTCTCATTATTCCTGATCTATTTATTGCACCAGAGACAAGGCTTCTTGTTTCGGGTTTTCCATCGATGATTGAGTTAAGAGAAGAAGGCATTAAATTGCGATTAGACGCTTCTTTAAGGAGAGGGTCTATTGAAGAAATTTTAAAGTTAAATTCATCAGGTGTAAGAGTTTTAGATTATGCATCCATATCTATTTCTCCAGAACTTATCAACGATTTATTAGGAATCATTTTTGATGGAAAGCATACTCAAGACTTGGAACTAAATTCGGATTTGAATGAAATAATTGATGACCTTTTAAAATATGGGCAGTTTTCAGAATTACTTCCAGAACTTAGGGACATTGGAACGGATGAGGACCCTTTGAAAATGTATCTCTCTTTAAAACAAGCTCCTCGCATTGAAATTGATCCAGATTCCCCAAAAATAAGAGCTTATATTCCACAATTGGTTATGAGAACTCAGGTTCATGCTGAAGAGGAATGGAGAGATTTTTTTAGTTTTTTTAATGACTTAGGGATTGAAGTTGAAATTGAAAAAAATGAGGATGGCATTAAAGCAGAAGTTGAAATCCTTCATCAAAAGGTTACAGGAAAATGGTCTCCTTCTTATTCACCTCAAGATCCGACATTTAATGTAGATACTGCTAACGAATTTTTTCCTATGCTTTTCAATATGCTTCTGGAGGTCCTCAACGAAAAATTGACTCTAGAAATTCCAATTCTCAATATTGGTGGAGAAACAGTTACTATCGGGGATTTAGAGGTAAGAGATGGAAACATTCATATTGAAATTTCCAAGCTACCACCTTTTTGAAAGGAACTTTCAATTTTTCGTAATTCATCCCAAGTTTTGGCGAAGTTTTCAAAAATATCTAAAAGTTCCTTTGCCATTCCATCTTCTAGAAGATCATCTGGATTAATGTTATCGACGTTATCTAAAATATTTCTTACTTCAATTAAGCTTGCAAGATCAAGAGCCTTTCTGGTAATTGATGTTCCAATTTTTGCCTTAAACCTTTCATTGAAATTTTTAAAGTTAGCAAGATCCGCCTTGCACGTGTACTTATAGTTTTTAAGTTTCTCAAAGTCTGGGTCACGATCCCTTTCTTCTCCGGCCTTACAGTAAAATCCTAACCCCGTTAAAAATGCTACGTGAACGATAGTGTTCGCACCTTTTGTAAGTCTAAGAGAAAGGAGACTATTTTTAGTATCTAGATCCATTAAAAAAGTAGGGAGACTTTCAAAAGCTTTTTGGAAACTTTTCGTTTTTGGTTTTCTTTTTAATACAAGAGCGAGCTTATGAAGATAGGTTTTTGCTTGGAATTTACCAAGATACTTGTTTATCTTTTTTGAACGAAGGTTTTGTATTTGTATAGTTGTATCAAGGACGAGAGCAGCAGAACGATCTGTATTATCAACTTTAAGCGCCTGAAGCATTTTTGCATCTCTTTTTCGAGTTCTTTTTTTAACATCCTTAAGATTTGGGTTGAGGCTACCAAATGTGATTTGAAGAGCGAGACGATCGGTGTATTTAAAATTTTTATGAATATCAACTTGCATCACACTTCGAGAAAGAGTCTCGAGACTTCTATCTGTTAAATATTTTGCGCTTAAAATAGTTGTAAATTTTCCTACAATAGGATTCTTGAACTTAATATCAAGGCCAGGAGTGATTGAAATTTTACTAATATCCTTGGTTTCTAGACCGGCAATCGTCGAGGGGCCAGGCAATTGTAGTCTAATGTTGGAATAAGATCCTTTTGATTTATCAATATTGAAATCATAAATCATTGATAGAGGGGAGTAAGCCTTTCTGTAAGCATTTACCTTTTCAAGTGGACTACCTCCAATATTATTTATGGAGAGAATCTCCTCCCAGTTTTTTCGTAATCTTTTTTTCTGCTCGCTTATTAAAATAGATCTTACATCTTGTTTAAATCGAATAACTTGGTTCTCAGAAGTATAGTCATCGACGCTGAGTCTTTTGAAAATCTGTTTTTCAATGATAGGAAAAAGTTTTTGAGCATAATCGTTTACCTCTCTTCTAAAAGGGAAATCATACTCTTCTCGAGTATTTAGAAAATCAAAGTTTTCCATAGGAGTATAAAGCCAGAAAATATGATTTCCATCTTGTGATGAATTTTCTAGTTTACGAACTCCATGGCTAAAATAAAGATCAAATAGAGATAAGGCCCGATTGAATTGTCTTAATTCCGACTCAGCTTCCGTTTTGTTTCGAAGAACCATAGTTCCCGAACCATTGAGTGTCTGATTTGTCCAATATCCATAGGATACAGAGGTTGTAGCTAAATTTATAATATCAAAAATATCAGAAGCATTACGCAATGGTTTAATTATTTGAACATTTACATCTTGGTCTTTAAAGGAAGAAGGGAGTCTTTTGGTGATTTTTTTCGTACAGCTAATAAGAAGAACCATGATCAATAAAAGTTTCATAGGTCTCCTCCCTTTTGTTCAAGTAGAGACTTGATAGCATATATCTCTATAATAGACTTTCCCATAAGCCGGTGAGGAAAGGTGTGGTTATGTCCCCATTCTATTGGGATCGCGGGTAGTTTGAGTACCTGTCTGAAAACTCCACTCCAATGACTTGCTCTTAGCTCACCTAGATCGATGAATCTGGCCTTTTCAAATTGATCTTTTCTGATCAATTGATTTCGAGGAATGTTTTTAAATTGAAGAAAACTTAAATTATTTTTCTTAAAAAAGGACTCGTAATCCTTATTATTATAAATTTTTCTTAATTCGCTATCGGTAAACATTTGTCCCAGTGGGGTAGGGTCAAATACTATTGGTTTTGAATCTGGCCAGGTAACTTGTGTGTCTAAAGCACCGGCCGGCGTGAACTCATATGTATCTATGGAGGTTAGTTTTTGAATAAAGATATCAGGGCTAAAGCTTTCAAAATCAATGCCTCCATTCCTCGTAAATTGAGGGATTATTTCGGGAGGGTACTTATTGCCATTTTCAAATACGGGTCCCTTAATGAAAAAATCATTGGGATTTGTGAGAAATGAAATAGAAAAAAAGGTAATTGGATGATTGAAAGTTTCATTATTAAAATGTTTAAGATTCCATTTCAACATATGATCTTGAGTTTCTTCATATAAACCATTAATTACTTCTTTTAGATCAAGACCGATTAAAAATTCAATATGCGCTTTCAATGTTTCATAGTGTTCGGGGTCAAGGTAATTAAGAGAAGAAATTAAATGTTTAATTGTTGGATATTGATCAGCGAAGGTTTCTGCTAATTCAAAAATTAGGGAAGCAACCATCTCATTACTTGGAATTGATTTTACCCATTCTAAAAAGGCCTCTTTTGTACCATCAGGAGTTATTTTAAATAATCTACGTAAAATCATCTCAGCATTGACTGAGCCCTGATAAGGACCTGCAAGCCCAACTATCCCTCTGACTCTTTTTCTAATATCTTCATAATCTTTAATAACTTCTAGACCAGTTGTTAAGCCTTTACTATAACCCAAAAAGACAATTTCTTTATCTTTGTAATCCTCTGGTAGACCATTAATCCATTCTCTTAATTTCTTTGAATTGTGTTGATGCCGACCAATAGAAAGCCCTAGCTCCATCCCCATTGGTTGAATGATATCAAAACCAACTTTTTGATTATTTGATCCATAATAACTCTGATAACTCATAAAGTTGGGAATAAGTTTAATGAGATTCTGTGGTCTAAATCGACTTCTTCCATAAAAGACATTAATGTCTTTTATGAGATCCGGTAAGGCCATATGGGAAATAATATGATTTCCAAAGCCAGGCAGTATGATAAATACGGTATCTTTTAAAAGTTCTAAAATCTTTTTTCCAACTTTACTTTTAAAGTAATTTCCCTCGCTTGATTTTTTTTCTTTAAAATCACTTTCTAATAGCTCAATAAGCTCATTTGCCTTAGTTTTTTTCCATTGAACTCCATCGGGTGGAGTGAGAGTCCCCTTCATAAGATCTTTTAAAATCTTAGGATTTGAGAGTAGATCCTCCCTTTTCATAAAGACTTGAACTGATTTTTTTTCTTTAAGGAGGTCTAGATATAACTCTTCAAATGGCCTCGGATTAAAATAGACGGCGTCTTTGACCTTATGAAAAGCATCTTGACTAACTTGGTCAAATTTATGAGGAGCGCTCATGATACGCTTCACAAAAATTTCTGTAAATAACTGCTTGTAATAAGTGTCTGGAACTCTTTTTTGGGCCATAACTTGAAAAGAGTGGGCCGTAATTAAAATAATTAAAATAGCTTTAAACATAATAAAAACCTTTACCTTCTCAGTATATTTTTACGCCAAGCTATATGCAATGGGGATAACTTGTCCTCCATATAATCCAACAGAATAAAACCTTCACGAAAACAGCGATTAATCTTAATATCGCTAAGCACAAAAATTGAAGAATTATTTATGAAGTTGTATGCTCCGATCGGTTATTTCAGAACAATTTCTATATTAAGGATATTCAATTATGAAAATGCATACCGTACGAGTTTACCCTTCTAAAGAAGAGCTAAAAAAAGAGGATCAACTGGCCTACAAAATGGCGGTCATGGCAACAGATGATACGGTTGTTGATGATGACGTCCTCGATATGATCATTAATAGAATCATTGATAACGCTTCGGTTGCGATTGCTTCTGTAAATAGAAGACCAGTCGCCAACGCAAGATCGCAAGCTCTTTGTCACCCAAAAGAAAATGGAGCGACAGTATTTGCTATGCCTAGCAATCAAAAGTTTTCTCCAGAATGGGCGGCATGGGCAAATGGTACAGCAGTAAGAGAACTTGATTTTCATGATACTTATCTCGCTGCTGATTATTCCCACCCAGGGGATAATATTCCAGCGATGATTGCAGTCGCTCAAACGAAAAAAGTCGATGGTGCTCAACTCGTTAAGGCGATAGCAACGGCCTATGAAGTTCAAGTTCAATTGGTTAAAGGAATATGTCTTCATAAACATAAAAAAGATCATATCGCGCATCTAGGTATCTCCGTAGCGGCTGGTCTTGGTACTCTTTTGAAGCTTGATACAGAAACAACTTTTCAAGCCATGCAGCAAGCTCTTCACGTAACCTTTGCTACAAGACAGTCAAGAAAAGGCGAGATCTCATCATGGAAAGCTTATGCTCCAGCATTTGCAGGAAAAATGGGAATTGAAGCCGTTGATAGGGCCATGAGAGGTGAAGGAGCTCCTTCTCCAATTTATGAGGGAGAGGATTCTGTAATTGCTTATATGCTTGATGGAAAAGATGGAAAGTATAATATTCTTCTTCCTGAAAAAGGAGAGTCTAAAAGAGCTATCCTAGAAACTTACACAAAAGAGCACTCTGCTGAGTATCAGTCTCAGGCGCTTATTGATCTTGCTTTTGATATGGGTAAAAAGATTGATAATTTTGATGATGTTGAGTCTGTTGTAATACATACTTCTCACCACACTCATTATGTCATTGGAACAGGAGCAAACGATCCTCAAAAAATGGATCCCAATGCTTCAAGAGAAACTCTTGATCACTCGATCATGTATATTTTTGCTGTTGCTCTTCAAGATGGTGAATGGCACCACGTTAAATCTTATGCTCCAGAGAGAGCAAAAAGAGAAGATACTGTAAGGCTCTGGCATAAAATCTCTACTGTAGAAGATCCCAAGTGGACCGAGAGGTATCATGACCAAGATCCAAAAAGAAAAGCTTTTGGAGCAAGAGTTGTGATCACGATGAAAGACGGTACTGTTATTGAAGAAGAAAAAGCTCTAGCGAATGCTCACCCTGATGGGGCAAGACCATTTACTAGAAAAGAGTACATTAATAAGTTTAGAACTCTTACCGATGGAATAATTTCTAAAGAGGAATGTGAAAGATTCCTTGAAACGGTTCAAAAACTTCCAAACCTAACAGCAGATGAAATTGATGGTCTCAATGTAGTGGTGGATGCCACCGAAATGATCATGAATAAAAAAGATGAGCGAGGAATTTTCTAATGCTATTTGCAAAGAAAAATGGCTCTGAAAAAAGAGCAGATTTTAGAAAAATGCTGGCCTCTGGAAAACTTCATCAATTCCCAGGAAGCTATTCTCCAATGGTTTCTATGTTGATTGAGCAAAAAGGATTCGATGGAGTTTAT
This sequence comes from uncultured bacterium, assembly GCA_965365285.1. Taxonomy (GTDB): domain Bacteria; phylum Bdellovibrionota; class Bacteriovoracia; order Bacteriovoracales; family Bacteriovoracaceae; genus JAURDE01. The sequence goes on along the minus strand of CBDUBC010000002.1, from coordinate 65,488 downwards.
ATCTCTGGGGCCGTTCTCGCTAATGATCTTGGTCTTCCAGATATTGGAATGACCACTTTAACTGAAGTAGTTACTCGTGGAGCTCAAATTGCACGAACAACGGATCTTCCAGCTTTTATCGATATCGATACGGGCTTTGGAGAACCGATGAGTGTAGTTCGAACGGTTCAACTTTTAGAAGAGGCGGGAATTGCGGGTTGCCACCTAGAAGATCAAGTGAATCCAAAAAGATGTGGTCACCTCGATAATAAATCCATTGTCCCTGTGGAAGAGATGGTTCGAAAAGTAAAAGCGGCGTCTGATGGAAAAAGAGATTCCAACTTTGTTTTAATTGCGAGAACCGATGCCCGTGCTTCAGAAGGATTAGAGGCCGCCATTAATCGAGCAAAAGCTTATGTAGATGCTGGTGCCGATATGATTTTTCCTGAAGCTATGAAAGATGAAAAAGAATTTGAAGCTTTTCGAAAAGCGATTGATGTTCCCATGCTGGCCAATATGACCGAGTTTGGAAAATCAAAAATTCTTGATAAAAAAACGCTAGAAAATATGGGGTTTAATGTTGTCATTTATCCTGTCACAACCGTTCGACTAGCTATGAAAAATGTAGAGGATGGACTTGATATTATTAAAAGAGATGGATCTCAAGAAGCTGCGATTGAACTGATGCAAACTCGAAAGAGACTGTATGAAGTCTTAAGATACGAAGAATACAATACATTTGATCAGTCCCTTTTTAATTTTAAAATATAAGGAAAGAGATATGAGTGAAGAAAAAGTTGTTAATGTAAAACCAGGTCTTGAAGGTGTCGTTGCCGACACGACTACTGTTTCTAAGGTTATGCCAGAGATCAATTCTCTTGTTTATAAAGGTTACCCCGTTCAAGAACTTGCTGAAAATTGCTCATTTGAAGAAGTGTCTTACCTTCTTTGGAATGGTGAACTCCCTAATAAAGATGAACTCGCTGCTTTTTGTGAAAAAGAAAGAAGCTATAGAGAACTTTCAAATGACCTTATCGAAGTGATTAAAAGATTTCCAAAAAATGCCCACCCAATGGATACCATCCGAACTTGTGTGAGCTTTTTAGGAATGGAAGATGAAAGAGTTTGGGATAACTCAACTCCAGTTAATAAAGATAAGGCACTTCAACTTCTTGCCAAAATTCCTACGGCAATTGCTGCTGATTACAGATGCCGAAAAGGACTAGAAGTTATTGCTCCTAAAAAAGATCTGACTCTTTCAGAAAATTTTTTCCATATGTGTTTTGGAGAAGTTCCTGAAGCTGAAGTTGTAAAAGCTTTTGATGTTTCTCTTATCCTCTATGCTGAGCATGGATTTAACGCCTCTACTTTTACTTCTAGAGTGATCACCTCAACAACTTCTGATCTTTACAGTGCTGTGACTGGTGCTATTGGTGCTCTAAAAGGACCTCTTCATGGTGGAGCAAATGAGCAGGTTATGCATACACTACTTGAAGTAGAGGATCCGGCAAAAGCTGAAAAATGGATGCTAGAAGCTATTAGCAACAAGAAGAAAGTCATGGGATTTGGACATAGAGTTTATCGAAATGGTGACTCAAGAGTTCCTACAATGAAAAAGTATGCTCAAAACCTTGGAAAGATTAAAGGTGAAACCAAATGGGGAGAAATCTCTGATATTTTAGAGAAGACCATGGTAGATCAAAAGGGAATTCATCCAAATCTTGATTTCCCAGCAGGTCCTGCTTACTACCTTATGGGCTTTGATATTGATATGTTTACGCCTATCTTTGTTATGGCAAGAGTGACTGGTTGGAGTGCTCACATTATTGAGCAAACAGAGAACAACCGAATCATCCGACCTTTATGTCAATATATTGGCCCAGGGGAAAGAAAGGTCCCTACAAAGGCTTAAACAACTGATGTCAGAGGTTTTTTTACATTACTTTTACAATTAAGAACTCGAGATGGTGTTATCCTGTTTCCAAAGAAGGATAGCACCATGTCAAAAAAACCAAATACAAAAGCACCGATCGATTGGACCAATACCATTTTTCTCACTACGGCACCATTTCTTGGAATCTTTGGGACTTATTTCCACTTTCAGTATGAAGGGCCTAATACAAACTTGATTATTTTCAGCGTGATTTTCTATATCCTCACAGGGATTTCAATTACAGCTGGGTACCATAGACTTTTTTCTCACCGATCCTATGAAGCTCATTGGACGGTCAAACTTTTCTTCCTTATTTTTGGAGGAGCCGCTGCTCAAAATTCAGCTCTTAAATGGAGTCGAGATCATAGAATTCATCATCAATATACAGATACAGAAAAAGATCCTTATAGTGTAACGGAAGGTTTTTTTCATGCCCATATGGGTTGGATCTTTAAACAAGATACAAGAGAAGATAATTTTCCAAAAGATCTGACTAATGATCGTCTGATCATGTGGCAACATAAGTACTATATGCCTCTTCTTATTTGGGTAAGCTTTACTATTCCAACCTTTGTTGGTCTTTATTTTGGAGCTCCAATTGGTGGACTTATGATGGCCGGATTCTTAAGAATCACTCTCGTTCATCATGCGACTTTCTTTATCAATTCTCTTTGCCATGTGCTCGGTAATAGACCTTATGATGCTCATTCAACGGCAAGAGATAACTGGTTAAGTGCTATTTTTACTTTTGGAGAGGGGTATCATAACTTTCACCATAAATTTCAAACTGATTATAGAAATGCTATTAGAGTCTATCAATTTGATCCATCTAAGTGGTTGATTAAAGCTCTATCATATGTAGGACTTGCTAAAAATCTCAAGCAAATTGCTCCAGAAGAAATCCTTAAAGCGAAGCTTGATTCTCTTGCTGTGCGATCTCAAGAGAAAAGTATTCTTGGTGAGGCTAAATCTAAAATTGAGCAAAAGATTAAGGAAGTGAAAAAGCTTAAGGCCTCTCTAGCGGATAAAAAGGTTCTTCTTCGTGAAATTGAGCATGACATTAAGCGTTTCCAAAAGATGAGAAAAACAGCAATCGTTTGATTTTCTCAACAATTTTTATTGGATAAGACTAATTTTTCCTAACAATTGCGCATAGAAGACGATTTTTTGTTAAAATAGATTTAGGTTGATGTCGATCGGATCTATGTATGGCAAATAAAAAAGAAGGTTCAGACTTATCTTTGAATCACAATCTAGAGGGTTTCTTTTACGAGAATCTTTCTCAGTTGAATCGCAAAATTACGCGTCCTTTATCTGATCCCTTTATTATTTATACGAGTAAAGTGATGGGCCGTTTTGGACTGAGTGAAGAGTTTTTTCAAAGAGAAGAGGATGGTCGAATAAGAGAGAAGATCCTAGGAAAGATGCTTTTGGAGACCTCTCATATGCCTCTTCCACAAAGAAAAAGAAGTCTTAGAGAAGTTGGCGACCTTTCTATGTTTATTTGTGGATACTTCGCCGAATCTCTTAATAATAAGCTTGTTGATTTAAGTTACTATCAGTCTCTCGGAAAATCGGCCTATAACCAGCTTGATAATTATGTCCCAGATTATTTTGAGGTCCCTTCTTTCTATGAAAACCTCTCTCAATTTTTTGATATCGTCACGCATCTTATGAACCATGTAAATTACATGGTCCAAAATAACAACTCTTCTTTTGAAGATGCTTTTTTAATTCTTAACCACGACGATAAGAATAAAGCTAGCTAAGCTCTCTTCCTACAAGAACGGTACATTTCTCTCTTGAAAGAATCTTTTTTAGATCGCGATTAAATTTTTCATAAGTCAGATTATTAATCTTATCATTCTTTTTATAGAAGTGATCAATTCCAAACCCATGAAGATAAGGAATAGAGTAAGTGCTCGCATAATCTTCATTGGTTCTTAGGTTAAGAAGATTTTGTCCTTCAATCATCTTTTTAATTCGATTAAAACCGGCTTCATCGATACCACGAGTTTGATATTTCCCCAAAATTTCATTAATTGCCGCCATGGCCTCAACCACTTTATCGTGTCCACTTGCCATGTAGATTCCCCAATAACCACCTTCTAGGGCAGAAAAGTGAATAGGCTGGACAGTATAGCAGAGACCTTTTCGATCTCTTACATCAACAAAAAGTTCGGAAGAGAGACCTGAGAGGTGAGTGGTGATCATCTTTAGCGTTATGTTGTCTTGAGAAGAAAAATCTCCAGTTGGAAAACCAATAAAGATTTGAGTTTGTTCTCGATCAAAAGGGATATGAACTATTTGATCTGTGATAGGGTCAATTTTTTTATTATGAGAATCTTTAACGGCTCTTCCTTTAAGATTGTCTAAGTGAGGAGTAATTAGATCAATTACTTCCTCTGCAGCAAGGTTTCCACAATAGGTGAAAAGAATCTGACTACGCTTAAGGTTTTTAAGATGGATGGTTTCAAGTATCTTTCGACTTAGTTTTCGAAGTGTCTTTTTAGTTCCAAGAACATTCATGGAATAAGGGTGCTGATTAAAAAGAAGCTCACCTACAGTTCTAAAACAGTGATGAATAGGATCTTCCTTTTGACTTTCTAAATGCCTAAGAGTCATCTCTTTTTCAAAAGAGAGTTTCTTTTGAGGGAAAGTACTATGAAGAAGAGAGTTCATAGAAATTTCCATAAGCTCCGGGAAGTCAGAACTTAGGCAATGAAGATTTAGCCCGTAGGCATTTTTACCAGAGAAACCTTGAAGGGAAGCAGATCGGTTTTCAAGGATGGTTTTAATCTCATCTTCCTCCATGTATTCGTTTCCTTTAAGAAACATAGAGCTAATGAGATTATAACAGCCATTAGTATCAAGATTTTCGTCGGAAAGTCCGCCCTTTAGGTAAGTTTGAAAGACAGAAGTTGGAACCAGCTGGTTTTGTCGATGAATAAGAGAAATTCCTTCCTTAAGCTCAAAGACTTTAACGGCTTGATCATGCTTAGAAATTTTCTTCTTAAATTTAGAGTTAATTTTAGTGCTTTTCTTTTTTTCTAGCTTTTTAAATACCTTCTGTAGTTTTTCCATCTCTTTTTTAGCAAGCTTTGGATCTGCATCCATTGGAATTTGAAGTCCTATATGAGCGGGCCTCGAAAGAATCGTCTTCATAGCATAATTTACGTCTGCAACGGTCTTTTCCTTAATGGCATTAATAAAGATGTCTTCGCTGTATATATCTCCAGTTTGAGCAAAGCCATGACCTAGAGAGGAAGAGAAAGATTCTAGAGTTTCTTTTTCATAAATCTTGGAAGCAATATACTGGTTTTTAATTTTTTCAATATCATCTTTAAGAAGACCATGTTCAAAGTTTTCTTCAAAGATTTCAGAAAGGGTTGAAACCACTTTTTTGATATTTGCGAACGGGAAGATTACTTTAAAGAGGTGAATACCGCCTTTATTCATAAAAAGAGTGTAGGAAACTGATTTATTGGCAAAGGCCGTATCCGTAATAAGTCTTTTAAAAAGAGGAGAAGTTTCTCCATAACCAAAACAACCTACAGCGAGATCTTCCAGAGGTCCCTCTTCAGAATTATAGTAGGGGGCTTCTATAAAAATATTGAGCTGACACATTCTTGTTTCTTTTTGATGAATTTCGAGCTTGTTATTCCCTCTAAGCTTAAATTCTGGAAAATTACTGGCCTCTCCACTTGGAAGTTGAAATTTCTGAATAGTTTTTTTGATTTGAGGATTTTTATCGAGATCTCCTGAAACAATGAGAAGAGCATTTTCTAGGTTATAGTTACTCTTTCTGAAATTAAGAAGCTGCTCTCGACTAAAATTCTTAATTGTGTTTTCTCGACCCAGAATTGGGTGAGAGTAGCTATCTTTGAAATAAGAGCCTTGCATTCTTTGAAAACAGAATTGGCTAGGATCATCCTGGCTTCGACGGTACTCCTCAAAAACGACATCTCTTTCAGGAACTAACTCACTCTCAAGAAATGTAGGGTTACAAACCATATCCATGAGAATCTCAGCAGACTCCGTAAGTTTAGGGCTAGGAGATTGAATGTAATAGCACGTGTAGTCAAATGATGTGAAAGCATTAATCTCGCCCCCAAAAGACTCTACTTCATGAGCGATGGCCGATCCTGGTCGCTTTTCACTCCCTTTGAAGAACATATGCTCTAAAAAGTGAGCAATTCCTAAATCTTCCTCTTTTTCAAGCGCTGAACCGGCCCTAAACCAGATCTGAACCGTGGAGGAGGGACTTCCCGGCACATTGACGAAGACTGAGTTGAGGTTGTTTTCTAACGTGACTTGTTGTATTTCCATTCATTCTATCCTTAGTAGCTAATTAGGAGCGGGACTGAAAAATAATATCAATTCCCTTTATATCCATTTTCCTTTCTGTAAGTCTATTTGCAATTACTGCGACTTTTACAAAAAGCCAATTCAAGAAGGGGAAAACTATACAAGCTTTCACCAATTACTAGAGAAAAGCTTCACAGAGCAACACCATCTCCTTGAAAAATACTCTGTCTCTTACGCTCCTCTTAAAAGCCTCTATTTAGGGGGTGGGACTCCCTCCCTTTGGGGTATAGAGGGCGCGAAAACCTTACATAAGATGTTTAAAGAACACGACATAGAATTTGATCAAAATTATGAAGCAACCATGGAAGTGAACCCGGATAGCTATAACCAAGAAATTATCAATGCCTGGAAAGACTTTGGCATTAATCGGTTTTCCCTAGGTATACAGTCCCTCGACTCTCGCTATTCAAAAGTCCTAGATCGAGCTCACTCAGTTGATGATGCCATCAATGCCATTAGGTTTTTTCATAAAAAAAAGGAAAACTTCTCAGTAGATCTAATGCTAGGCCTTCCTTTTTCAAAGGAATGGAATAGAGATGTTTTACGAGAACTTAAAGAAATCTTAAAATACAGACCAGATCATTTTAGTGTTTATATTCTTACCGTGAAGGGCGATTATCCTTATCTTAAAGACCTGCCTTCTGAGGAATGGATAGAAAAAGAGTATTTTGCCGTCTCCGATTATCTAAGATCAGAGGGGTATGACCACTATGAGGTTTCTAATTTTGCGCTTAAAGATAAAAGAAGCTTTCATAATAAACAGTACTGGAAAAGCGCCTCCGTAGCTGCTTTAGGTCCTAGTGCGACAGGCTTTCTCAATCTAGGGGATCGTGCTATTCGCTATAAATGGAAGCCCACAGGAGCTGAATATATAACGGAAGAGTTGAATCACGAGCAAATGAGGCTAGAGGAAGTGTATTTAAAGCTTAGGACTGAGGATGGGGTTGAACTCGAAGAGGCTTGGAGCGCTATTGTGAAGAGCTGGGTTGAAAAGGGATACGCTGAATTACACTCTCAGAAGCACTTTCGGCTGACTTCACGAGGATATCTGGTCCTGGATTCTTTAATGGATGAGCTTTTTAGAGAAAATGCACTGTAGTAATTTCAGCTATTTAGAGATGATTCTAACTTTATTTATAATAGCGGCATTGACATAGACCCAAACAATCCCACCTTGAGGGAGTAGTTAATTTTATAAAACTTGAAAGGGTTTAACGATATGACAGACCGAGTGGCCGTAGAAGGGGAGGAGATGAGTAAATCGGATGAGCACAAAGAGTTACAGGCAGAAGAAGCTGAGGCTCATGAAGTGGAAGTTGTAGAAGAAGTTGAAGATGAAGAAAAGAAGCATGAGGAAGTAGATTACAAAGAAAAATTCTATTACCTGGCTGCTGAAATGGAAAATATGAGAAGACGCTTCGATCGAGAAAAAGCAGATCTTATTAAATATGGTAACGAAAAAGTTCTATCAGGTCTTCTTGATGTTATGGATAACTTTGAAAGAACACTCGATGCCATTAAAAATGATGATGACGATAAGGTTAAAAATATCTTTGTAGGAATTGATATGGTTCAAAAGCAGTTTTTAGAAGTTCTTCTTAAAAACGGGCTAGAGCAAATTAATTCAGTTGGCGAAATGTTTGACCCTAATGTTCATGAGGCACTTGCTCAGCAACCTGCAGAAGGAAAAGAAAATGACGAAATCGTTTCTGAGTATCAAAAGGGTTATAAACTGAACGGAAGACTACTAAGAGCGGCTAAAGTTGTTGTCGCCAAAAATGACTAAGAAAAGTTAAAGGAGAAAAATATGGGAAAAATTATTGGAATTGACTTAGGAACGACAAACTCCTGTGTTGCTGTTTTAGAAAATGGTAAATACAAAATTGTTGCTAACGAAGAAGGACACAACACAACTCCCTCTGTAATTGGTTTTGCTACCAACGGGGATACTCTTGTTGGACAGGTTGCTAAAAGACAAGCTGTAACAAACCCTTCCAAAACACTTTATGGTATTAAAAGACTGATCGGTCGAAAATTTGAAACTCCAGAAGCTTCAAAATTCGCTGATGTAGCTCCATTTGAAATTTTTAAAAATGCAAATGGTGATGCTTGGGTAAAGGTAGACGGAAAAGAAATGGCCCCTCAGGAAATTTCTGCAAAGGTCCTTCAAAAGCTTAAAAAAGCAGCTGAAGATTATCTTGGAGAAACAGTTACTGAAGCGGTCATTACAGTTCCAGCTTATTTTAACGATGCTCAAAGACAAGCAACCAAAGATGCCGGCCGAATTGCTGGTCTAGAAGTAAAAAGAATTATTAATGAGCCTACGGCTGCAGCTCTTGCTTACGGTCTGGACTCTAAAAAAGATCAAAACATCGCGGTCTTTGACCTTGGTGGTGGTACTTTCGATATTTCAATCCTTGAGATTACAAGTGATGGTGTTTTCGAAGTTAAAGCAACCAATGGAGATACATTCCTTGGTGGAGAAAACTTTGATGAAGCGATCATCAACTACCTAGCTGATGAGTTCAAAAAAGATAATGGTGTTGATCTTAGAAAAGATCAAATGGCTCTTCAAAGACTTAAAGAAGCTGCTGAAAAAGCCAAGCATGAGCTTTCAAACGTAACGACTACGGATGTAAATCTTCCGTTTATCACGGCTGATGCTTCAGGTCCAAAACACCTCAATCTAAGTCTTTCAAGATCGAAGTTTGAAGATCTTATTTCAAATTATCTAAAAGATCGTGCAGAGCCTTGTTTAACTTGTCTCAAAGATTCAGGTCTGGAGAAAAATGAAATCCACGAAGTTATCCTAGTTGGTGGCTCGACAAGAATCCCAGCTGTTCAAGCCAGAGTTAAAGAAATTTTTGGAAAAGAGCCTTCTAAAGGGGTAAATCCAGACGAAGTTGTTGCTGCTGGTGCTGCAATTCAAGGTGGGGTTCTTGCTGGTGACGTAAAAGACGTACTTCTTCTCGACGTTACTCCTCTTTCTCTCGGGATCGAGACTCTTGGTGGTGTTATGACTAAAATCATCGAGAAAAATACAACTATTCCTACGAAAAAGAGCCAGGTGTTCTCAACTGCCCAGGACAACCAACCTGCAGTTAGCATCCACGTTCTTCAGGGGGAAAGAGAATTCGCTAACGATAACAAAACTCTTGGACGATTTGACCTTACTGGAATCTCTCCAGCTCCAAGAGGGGTACCTCAAATTGAAGTTATCTTCGATATTGATGCCAACGGGATCGTAAACGTAAGTGCGATTGATAAAGCGACGAATAAGTCTCAAGAAATTAAAATTACTGCTGGATCAGGTCTTTCAGAAGAAGAAATTGAAAGAATGGTTCAAGAAGCAGAAGCCAATAAAGAGACTGATAAGAAGAAAAGAGAAGTCGTTGACACGCGAAACCAACTTGATGGTCTTATTCTAAGTAGTGAAAAGATGATCAAAGACGGTGAAGGGAAGATTTCTGAAGATTCTAAGAAAGAGCTCGAAGCAGCTATTGAAGAAGCGAAGAAACACCTTACCTCTGAGTCTCTTGATGAACTTAAAGGGGCCAATGAAAGACTACAAAATGTTTCTCATAAAGTAGCTGGTGAAATGTATCAGCAAGGTCAGCAACCAGGCGGTGAGCAACAAGCCGGACCACAAGATGGAGCTGAGACCAAGTCAGAGAAAAAAGACGATGATGACGATGTCGTCGACGCTGACTTTAAAGAAGTTTAATTTTTTCAATCTAATTAAAGAGGCAAGTTTTCATCTTGCCTCTTTTTTTAGATAATGAGCGCTCAAAATCTATTATTAGGAAAAACGGATGTCAGATAAAAGAGATTATTACGAAGTATTAGGGGTCGATCGAAACGCGTCGAAAGATGAGGTTAAAAAAGCTTATCGTAAGCTTGCCCTCAAATATCATCCGGATAAAAACCCTGATAATAAGGAGGCAGAGGCTAAATTTAAAGAAGCCTCAGAAGCTGCTGACGTTCTTTTAAACGATGAAAAGAAAAGCCGGTACGACCAATTTGGACATGCAGGAATGAATGGACAAGGCTTTGGCGGTGGCGGCTTCGGTGGAGGTTTCTCCGACTTTTCTGATCTCGGTGATATCTTTGGGGATATTTTTGGCGATATCCTCGGCGGCGGCCGAAGAAGAGGTGGAAGACGAGGGCATCAGGGACAACCCGGAAATGATCTTCAGTATGAACTTCATCTCAATTTTAAAGATGCTGCATTTGGAATCACAAAAGACATTAAGATTGATCGGGCCGTAAAATGTGACACGTGTCACGGAACTGGTGGAAAAGAAGGCTCAAGACCAACCGATTGTGACTACTGTAAAGGTTTTGGAGAAATTAGAAGACAACAAGGTTTCTTCACTGTTGCTTCACCTTGTCCAAAGTGCCATGGCTCCGGTCAAATGATTTCCGATCCTTGTAATAAATGTCATGGAGATGGCCGGATGAAAAAAACGGTCAATCTCGAAGTCAAAATCCCTGCTGGTATTGACCACGGTCAAAGGTTGAAGCTAAGCGGAGAGGGTGAAGCAGGTAAAAATGGCGGACCTTCTGGAGATCTTTATGTTCTCGTTATGATCAATGATCATGAAGTCTTTGAAAGAGATGGCTTTGATGTATATTGTACTGTTCCAGTGAGCTTTTCCCAAGCTGCTCTTGGAGCTGAAATAGAAGTTCCAACTCTTGATGGAAAAGTCGCCGTTACAATTCCTGCTGGAGTTCAGTCTGGTAAAAAGATGAGACTCAAAGGTAAAGGAATCACAAAACTTGGCGGTTATGGAAAAGGTGATCAAATTATTCATATTCATGTTGAGACCCCAACCAAACTCAACTCAGAACAGAAAAAGATTTTTGAACAGCTTGCTAAATTCGATGATACGAAGAGCAATCCAATGAGTAAGGGCTTTTTTGATAAGGTGAAAGAGCTTTTTCAATAATCTAATTTTTGCATCGAGAAAATTCAAGACTTTGTCACGATCTTAAGAGCAGTGTAAAGTATTCCTAATCATTATATAGGATTTTACGCATGAGATTAGTGGCTTCCTTTTTATTTCTATCACTTTTTTTATTCCAAGGGTGTTCGGGTGTAAGCATGCTGACCCCTCAAAACGTTAAAGATCTTTATTCTGATAAGTTTTTAATGGATATCGGCGCAATTAAGGAGCTTTACAGGCAAGGAAAGTATGAACTTGCTCTAGTAGGTCTTAAAAAGATCGATGAAAATACCCTCCTTCCATCAGAGCGATCTCTTCGAAGAAATTTGATTGGGGTGATTCATTTCTCTAAGGCCCAATTTGAACAGGCCATATATCATTTTGAACTGGCGATGGTAACCTCTGCCCTGGATCGATCTCTTAATTCACAAATTAAACTTAATCTCGCCTCTAGTTACTTTAAACTTGGTTTCATGGAAAAGGCCTTTGTTATTAGTGAAGGTAGTGATTACCAGTACCTCAACTCTAAAGAGCGAAAAAAATTTCAACTTCTTCGCTATAAAATCTCCAAAGAGCTTGGAAAGTCTTACGCTGCTCTTGTAAGTCTTGGGCGCTATCTTGAAGATATGAATAATCTTGATGATATTCGAAATGATTCTCATTTTGGATATCTTAAACAAGAGTTTCTTCAAATTGGTAAAAATCAGCAGATTCGCTTTCTTGAAGAATTTGATGATAAACGACCTCTCGTCATCGCTTACCTAGGCTATCTTCAGTCTGAAAAACTTTATTACCAAGGAAACAACCAAGAAGCAGAAGATCTCATTGAATGGATTGTGGATAAGTACGAAAAATATGCAGAGATTCAAGGACTTATTCAAGACTTTAGTTTTAGAAGAGAGAACTACTCCAAGATGGATCCTTACTCGATTGGAGTTGTGCTTCCTTTGAGTGGAAAAAATAAAGTCTTTGGAGAAAGAGCTCTTTTAGGAATTGATCATGCTTTTAAGGAAATTCAAAAGCGATTTGGTGAGGAAAAGATTCCTTATAAACTCATTATCAAGGACTCTAAAAATAGCCCAACAGTAGGCGCCTACGTTGTTAAAGAGCTTATTGAAAATGATCATGTAAGCACTATCATTGGAGGACTTTTTTCTTCAGAATCCTCTGAAGAATTTATGGAAGCTAAAAGAAATGGGGTCTTCTTTATATCTCTTGATCAGGTTTTTCTTCCTCGAGATCGAAAAGATCACCTTCTTCTTGAAATCCCAGGCTCTGTTGAATCTCAAATTAATGAGCTTTTTTCAGAAAAAGTGCTTGAAGAATTTGGTAAAAACGTAGCGATCCTTTATCCATACGGTCCTCGTGGTAAGGCCTATGTGGATGAGTTTTGGAGAAGGGCCAATATTCTGGATGTAAACGTCACCGACGCACTTAGCTTTGAAAGAAATCAAACGGACTATAGAGAAGATATTAAAAATATTTTAGGACTCAAGTATAAGCGTTCCAGAAGTGAAGAAATCGATATCTACAAGGAAATTCAGAGTCTGGAAAAATTAAGCTCCATTAGGAGAATTCAGATTCTTAATCCGCAGATTGATTTCGACTGGATTTTTATTCCTGCATTTCCAACCGAAGCCCTCCAAATTATTCCAAGTTTTACTTATTATGATGCCTTTCGAGTTAAAATCTTTGGAGGACCAAGCTGGAGGTCTCAGTCGCTTTCTCGGGAGAGTTATAAGCTAGGAGCTCTTCATTTTATTGGAGATCACGTTCAGGACGTCGCTCAAGCCTTTCAAGAAGAGTTTTATGGGCGCTATCAAAAGTATCCCAAGCTAATTGAAATGCGAGGGTATGATGCTCTTAATATTGCTCATTCCATTCTATTCTCAGAACAGTTTGATAAAAGAGAGGGGTTCGATAGATACATCCAGTCCAAGGAAAAGTTAATTGGATTAACGGGGACTTGGAATTTAAAAGAAAAACTCTGGCTTAAGGACCTTTCCGCCCTTAAGTTGCATAAGGGCAAGGTCGCAAAATTATTCGAAGAAAATCTAAATTAAGCTTTTTTAGCTTCGATTTTCTTTTTGATTCTAGCCTTAAGCTTAGCTTGGCTTTTCTTTCTTTTCATTTTGAAAACTTGCTTTTTTCTTCCTCTACCCATGACGTCGACCTTTTGTGTTAAGTTAAACAGCGACCCAATATATTCAACAAAGTTGTTAATGACAAGGGCTTTTAAAGTGGCAATGAAATTATGAAAATGGTACTTTTTAGATAATTAAGGAGGATTCTTGGCCACGGACCTTGGTTGAGTTTATTGCTATGCAACAAAAAAAGAAATCTACGAAGAAAAAAGCTTCTCAAAAATTAGATAGTACTACGAAATTTCAAGAAATTATCGACGAATCAATGATGGACGACGTTGTTTTTTTTCGAAAGAAGCAACTTCGAGGGAAAACCGTTCGAGGAAACCTTGAAAAGGCTAAAATAGCTCGAGATATGCTGGAGCGTTATACGGGGCATAATTTTAAGGACTTTCAAAAACAAGTCATTCTCACGAACTTTCATTACTACGTTGAGCGCTTCAACGAGATCGTTCCAGACCCTATCTACACAACTGGCTCGGCTTTTAAGGCCAGCTCGTCAAAAAAAGAGCAAGTCACTATTATTGAGTTTGGAGTTGGTTCAGCTATGGCCGCTCTCGTTGGAGAGCTTCTTGCTGCTGTTGAGCCCACGGCCGTACTCTTTTTGGGTCTTGCAGGTGCCGTTCATCGATCTTTAGAGGTCGGAGACTTTGTGCTTCCTATTGCATCGGTACGAGCGGAAGGTGTTTCAAGACACTTCCTTCCGCCTCAAGTTCCTGCTCTGCCGACATTTAAAATTCAAAAATTCGTCAGTCAGATTCTAGTAGAGAACGGTCATGAATATAGGACTGGAACTATTCATTCAACTGATTTAAGATTTTGGGAGTTTGATGAGAAATTTAAAGAAAATCTCGTCGATGAAAGAGTTCTTGCAGTTGAAATGGAGACGGCGGCTCTTTTTACCGTCTGTTTTGTAAGTAAAGTAAACATCGGTGCCTTACTTTTAATTTCGGATACGCCTATGAAACCTGGTGGGATCAAAACCAAAAGTTCGGCTGCAAGTGTTTTTAAAAACTATACAGATGTACATATAGAAATTGGGATCCAGGCCATGAAAGAGATTCGCGGTCGGGGTGAAAAAATTAGACATTATAAATGGTAAAGGAAACTTTATGTTCAGAAGGATTTTAGATTGGTTCTCCAATGATTTGGCAATTGACTTAGGTACGGCCAATACTCTCGTTTTTGCAAAAGATAGAGGAATAATAGTTAATGAGCCCTCTGTTGTAGCGGTCCACTCCGGAATCAAAGGGGTGAGTAAAGTTTTAGCGGTTGGTAAAGAGGCAAAAGAGATGCTAGGGAGAACGCCAGGATCGATAAAAGCGATTCGACCAATGAAAGATGGAGTCATTGCGGACTTTGAAGTAACTCAGGCGATGCTACGTTATTTTATTCAAAAATCGTTTACTGGATCAAAACTCGTAAAGCCAAGAATTATTATCTGTATTCCTTTTGGGATTACTCAGGTTGAAAAAAGAGCGGTTAAAGAATCTGCAGAGCAAGCGGGCGCCAGAGAAGTCTATCTTATTGAAGAGCCAATGGCAGCTGCGATTGGAGCAGGACTTCCGATCACGGAGCCTTCTGGAAATATGATCGTTGATATTGGTGGTGGTACAACGGAAGTTGCTGTTATTTCTCTTGGTGGGATTGTTTATTCTAAATCTGTTCGAGTCGCTGGAGATAAATTTGATGAAGCGATTTCTAACTATATTAAGAAAAAGTACTCTCTTCTCATAGGAGAGAGAACAGCAGAGGCGATTAAGATGTCGATTGGAAATGCTTACCCATTTGATGATGAAGTCAAAGTAAGTGAAGTCAAAGGTCGAGACCTTATTGCTGGAGCTCCAAAGATTATTGAAGTTACTTCAGATGAAATTAGAGAAGCTCTAACAGATCCAATCAGTGAAGTCGTGGAAGCGATTAAGATTTCTCTTGAAAAGACTCCACCTGAATTGGCTGCAGATATTGTCGATAATGGAATCATTCTCGCTGGTGGTGGATCTCTTCTTAAAAATCTTGATGTTCTTATTAAAGAAAAAACAGGACTACCGGTATCCATTGCTGAGGATCCTCTTACTAGTGTCGTTAGGGGATGTGGAAAGGCGCTTGGATCCATATCTCTTTTAAGACAGGTAACAACCTTGTCCTAAAATTTGGAAGAAGATGGTATCAAATATTGAAACGGATTTTAATACTGATAAAACAAACTTCTTACGTTTATCGACACCTGAGTTGGTTCAACGTGTTCATTCTATTACCGATAAAAAGTTAAAAGGTCGCCTTTGGTCTAGAGACACAGGATTTTTTCCGATTTATTTCTCTGAGCCCATTAAGAATGAAGATGGTGAAATCACGGGAATCAAAGTAAATCTAGAGGCCCAGAATACTGTTCTTAAGTCTGAAGAAGGAAAGGACTTCTTCATTTATTTTCAAGATTATGGAGTTAAGTATTTTTCTAAGATCAAAATAGATTTCATTTTACCTAAAACAGAGATGAGCATCACCCTCAAAAGCTATCTTTTTAAACTTGATCAAAGAAATAATGTACGAGTAAAGACTTATCCGGATCATGAGGTCTATGCTTTCTTTCAGCTTAAGGGTGTGAATAATGAAGCTGGAAATCTTGTCTTAATTAATAATATTAAAAATGATCAACTTGAATTTTTTAAAACCTTCAAAGAAGCTCAATATGGAAAAACTTTTAAAGGTCAAAAGCCATTTAATCTTGCCAATATGATTGGCTTTCGAGTGCAGGATATCTCTGCAACGGGGATATCAATTCTTTGTAATGAGGTGGAAAAAAACTTTTTTTCACGAGGCTACACCAATTTCCATATCGTGATGAGTGCAAACGGAGAAAGACTGAATCTTGACGGACTTAATGTCGTCTATATTAATCCTTTTGAACTAGCAGTCCATGGAAATGTTCTCCGTTATCGTATCGGTTTTGAATTTCCCTTCCAAAAAATAATTGTAAATCTATTTCCGGAAGTGGAAGGGGATGGAAAGGAATCCCTCTCTAAATTTGAAAAGTTTTTGGAGGATTAGATCATGATTAAATATCTCATTCTCAGCCTGCTTTGCTCTTGCGCTTATTTAAGACAAGTAAAAAATGCGCCTAAACCTCAATCGACTGTCAAAAAAGTAAAAAAGACTAAGGAATATAATCTAACCGATAAAGCGGGAAAATTTGTTCTTAAAAGAGAAGTCGGAACTTCAAAAAAATACAAAGGAATTGTGGTTAAAAAACTTATCCTACCAGAGGACTCAAGCGGTCTTCCTCTTGAGAAATCTATTACCATCTCAAAACCTGGTTCTGTACAAGGAAAGATTAATATTTTAAGACCTCAGATATCTCAATACAGTGTTTGGTTTGATAAAAAACGTTATTTTTCTGAAATGAAACTTAACCCAAGTTCTAAAACTCTCGAAGTCTTTTTAAAAAGTCCTAAGAAACAATGGAATGGTAAAAAGAGTATACCTTTTCCAAGCGGATCCGGGATGTACTGCTTTTTTTCTCAAGTTGTTGAATGCGCTAAATTTAGTCAATTTATTCAGGAGTCTACCAAGCGTGGGGCCGGACAAATGAATTTTCATATTGTTTGGGAAGGATACCCTTATTTTCAGGCCCAATATGATAATCTTCCTTCAGAAGTTTTTTCTAATGCGACGATGACCTATGATGGAGTTGATCAAAACGGAAATCGAAAATATAGTCTTAATTTTGCTAATCAAACATTGTTCTATCTTTTAGATAAACAAAATAATCTTGTAGGTGAGTACTGGGTATCTCAAGGGTATTCTCTTGAAAGTAAATTATGAGTAAATTCCTCAATGCATTTTTAACGATTTTTATGGCCTTACTGTTGGTCTTTGCTCTTATTCGTTTAAGCCCAGGAGACCCAGTAGAAAGGATTCTTGGACCTAATGCAACGGAAGCCGAAATTCAGATTTATCGTACCCAGCTGGGGCTCGATCAAAGTTTTCCGGCCCAACTTGGAAACTATCTTCTAGGAATAGTAAAAGGAGACCTAGGAGAGTCTCTTTTTAAAAAACGATCCGTAATTGAGCTTTTAAAAGATCATTTTTTTCCAACCGCGGTCATCGCCTTTCTTTCGGTGCTCCTCTCCTCTTGTATCGGTCCCTTTTTAGGACTCTACAGTGCTCTTAAAAAAAGTCAGTTTCAAGACGGATTAATTAGAGTCCTAAGTCTTCTACTTCTCTCTTTTCCTATTTTTTCCCTCGCTCCGGTTTTGGTACTCATCTTTGCGATAGGGCTAAGACTTTTTCCTGTCTCTGAATGGGGAGGACCGTCTCATATCTTTCTTCCCGTACTCACCTTAGTCCTCCCTTTAAGCTCCATTTTGTTAAGGGTGGCTAGAAATCGCTTCCTTGAAGAAGTACAAGAGCCATGGGTTCAAGTTCTTAGGGCAAAAGGGTTAAGTGAAAATGATATTTATATGCGTGTAGCAAAAGCTTGTTTACCTACAATTCTCACCATTATAGGTATTCAGCTAAGTATCGTAATCGCAGGAACAATGATTACCGAAACAATTTTTGATATTCCAGGAATGGGAAGTCTGCTTTTAGATTCTATTCAAAATAGAGATTATCCTGTCGTTCAAGGAGTGATTATCTACTCCATGCTGGTTTATATGATTATTTATTTTCTCTTCGATTTTTTAGCAGAGAGAGTAGATCCCAGACTAAAGATGACTTATGAATAAGAAAAAGATGAACCCCGAAATTAAGTGGGGACTCTCTCTTTTATCAGTTTACGGATTATGGGCCATTATTGGATGGGTATATAATTACGTTGTTAAAGGAAGCTTTTTTGATCCCTATACTCCAGTTTCTGATATGAAAAGTGAGCTGGTTGCACCCTTTTCAAAAAGCTTTATTCTGGGAACAGATATTTATGGAAGATCGATAATGGAACTTCTCTCCACGGGTCTTCTCTATAGCTTTAGTATTGGTCTTTTGGTTACACTTCTATGTTGCATTATTGGGGTTCTTATTGGATTCATTTCTGTTACTGGAACCCCATGGGTTCGAAAATGTAGTGAGGGAATCACCAACCTAATTTTTGTATTTCCTACGATTCTATTGGCCATTGTTTTACTTTCCTTTACGGGGCAATCCTTTATGGCCTTAGTTGTGATATTGACCCTCACGGGCTGGCCAAGCTATGCCAAAATTGCTCGGGGGGAGACTCAGAGAATTATGGGATTAAGCTATGTGGAAAGTGCGAAGGCGATGGGGGCAAGTAAAACAAGAATGTTTTTCAAAATCATTATTCCAGGCATATTTCCGGTTCTTTCTATCCATCTGATTTTAGGCATTAGTGGAGTTATTATTAGTGAAGCAACTCTGGGATTTCTTGGACTTGGGGGAAGCGATTATTCGTGGGGGGCACTTCTTTCCCTTAGTAAGACGGTTTTGTTGGAAGCCCCCTCCATTGTTATTATCTTTAGTTTAGTACTGGCCGGACTGATTATTGGCCTCAACCTATTAGGGGATGGTTTAAGAGATTTCTTAGACCCAAAATCGAAATGAAAGAATTAGGACAGCTCTTTATCACTGGAATTGAAGGACCTTATCTTAGGGATCAGGAAGCCGAATTTATCTCTAAAGAAAATATTGGCGGTGTAATTCTTTTTGATCGAAATTTTGAGAGTTTGGCCCAAGTAGGAGAGCTCGTAAATACTATTCAAGAGCTCAATAAAGAAAGACCTCTTTTTATCGCTCTTGATTATGAGGGGGGAAGAGTTCAGCGTTTTCGAAAGGCGCTTTCTCCCATTCCACCAATGCTTGAAATCGGAAAGCTTGGCTCGCCTAAGCTTTGCTATGAAATTAGTGAACTCATGGCCAGTGAGATTCTCTCTATCGGTATTAATATGAATCTCGCTCCTTGCTGTGATATTTTTTCTAATAAAAATAACAAAGTGATTGGTGATAGGGCCTTTGGTCATGACGCACAAACAGTTTCTTCTTTTGTTTCTTCTGCCATTCGTGCCTTTCAAAATAATGGTCTAATTGCATGTGCAAAACATTTTCCAGGTCATGGACCAACCTCCAAAGATTCTCATCTTGAATTACCTGTCGTAAAAAAGAAATTAAAAGATATTAAAAACGAAGATCTTGTACCCTTTACCAAAGCGATAAAGGCCAGAGTAGAAATGATTATGATGGCACATCTTCAAGTTGATGAACTTGATGAGAAACTTCCAACCTCTCTCTCTCCTAAGGCGCATCAATTACTTCGAGATGAGTTACGTTTTAAAGGTTTGATCATTAGTGATGATATGGATATGAAAGCGATTACGGACCATTTTGGTTTATTTGAGGCGACAAAAATGGCGCTAGAAGCAGGAACTGATATAGTCGAATTTAGTAAATTTGAAAGTACCAAAATAGCTTATGACCAATTAAAAGAATCAAATATTGATGAAAATATTTTAAAACCTAAGCTTGAGCGTGTTTTTGATGTAAAAAAACGCTTATTACCTAGCTTTAAGCCTCTTTTCATTCCAAATATCGGGCAAAAAATAAAGACCGAGCAAATCACCACTTTTTTAGAAAATATTCAAAAGAAAATCATCACCTAGTTCTCCCTAGGTTGATATTTCCATCTTAGACGATACGTTCCAAATATTTGATATTCTATGACCAAAAAGAATAATGAAAAACTTGATATCATTACTCACTATTTTGGTCATCACGACAATGCCGATCACGGTCAATGGGCAGACCTATGCCGAAAAACAAAAACAGGAAAGAGATCAATTAAGTGCTGAGTGTAAATCTGAAAATTATAAATCATGTTATAAGCTTGCTGAAATTTATGAAAAAGGTGGAGCTACTGCAAGAGCTTTAGGATATTACAAAAATCTTTGTAGTGGTAAACCGGCTTTGTATAAACCTGCTTGTGATAAACTTGAAAATGGCACTAAAGAAGTTTTTTTACTTGAGGGACTCGATGCTAGTGAAAGAAGACGAGCATTAAGTTATGGAAAGGAATGTCGAAACCAGGGCTTTGCAGGGTGCTGGAATCTCTCTCAAATCTATCTCTTAAAAGAAAAGAAAGACCTCGCCATGCCTTTGATCAAAAGATCTTGTGCAGGAGGAGTGGAGTCGGCTTGTTACTATTTGAAGGGGGACCAATCCTCTTGGATTATTCTAAATGGTGCAGTCGCTTTATTTGGAATCTGTGCTTTTATTATTTCCTTTTCTTTTCTTTCAGGTGAGCAAGCTTTTAAAGCAAGTGAATCCCTTGAAGAGACTTCAGAGAAAAAAGTAGATTATAAAAGCTATGGGGCTATTTTAAATTACTCAAGGCCTGCTTTTAAGAGATACATTTCTCCCATTGTCTCTCAAATGAAGGGTAAGAGAAAAATAAGAGAGAAGTATAAAAGAAAACTTGCAAGCGCTGGACTCACTGAGGCCATGACAGCAGAAGATTTTTATGCCTTTAAATTATTTCTTATTGTTGCGTTTCCGATTGTCTTTCTTGCCGTGAGGGCCTTTCTAGAAGAGACTTGGCCTCTTAAATTGATCCCTCTTTTAGCTGCTATTGGTTTTGTTTATCCAGATATCTGGGCCAATGGACGAAGTGACCGACGACGAAAAGAAGTCCTTATGGCAATGCCCTTTAGTGTAGATATGTTGGCACTCTCTGTTGAAGCGGGACTCGACTTTGTTGCTGCCATTGCTAAAGTTGTTGAAAAAGCTAAGCCAAGTGCTCTAAATGATGAATTTGAAATTCTTCTCAAAGAAATTAAAGTGGGGGCAAGTAGAGCTGAAGCCTTAAGAAATCTTGCGTGGCGAATTGATCTTATTCAAATCTCCTCCTTTTGTGCCACTCTTATTGCAGCTGATTCCGTTGGTGCTAATATTGGACCTATTCTAAAAAACCTTTCTAAAGAAATTAGACAGAAAAAATCCGCTGAAGTGGAAAAAGCTGGTGCTACGGCCGCTACAAAAATTCTCTTTCCCATGCTTTTTTTAATTGTTCCAGCGGTTTTTATCGTCGTTGCGGCACCTATTGCATTAGAAATGATTGTAGGGGGTAATTAATGGAAGAGTTAAAAATCCTTCATAATGGAGAGACGATTGTAGAAAGAGTGAAAGTTGCTGCTACTCCAATCACACGAATGATCGGTCTGATGTTCAAAAAGAAAATGGAAAAAGGTGAAGGTCTATTGATTAAGCCATGCAACTCCATTCACACTTTTTTCATGAAATTTAAGATTGATGTACTGTTTTTAGATAAAGAATACAAGGTAAAAAAAGTGATTCGTCAAATCAAACCATGGCGGATGACGAGAATATATTTTAATGCCTACCAAGTTCTTGAAGTAAAGGGAGGCACTCTTTCTCCCAACATACGTGAAGAGGATCAATTAGAGGTTGTATGTATAAGCTAGTCGCAGTTGGAGGAAAGCTCCGAGGACAAGAATTTATTCTAGAAGATGGCGATAATGTCGTAGGACGTGAAGATGGAAATAATGTCATTCTTCCTGTTGGGGGAGTTTCTAAACGTCATATGAGTATTACGGTAACAAATGATGTTGCTTACCTTCGTGATTTAGGCAGTTCAAATGGTACTTTTGTAAATGGAGAGCTTGTAAAAAATGCGACGGTTAAAGATGGTGATCTTATTGCTCTACCTGATCTTATTTTCAAATTAGTCTATGTTACAGAGAAAAAAATAACAATCTATAAAAAGGCAACAGATGGTGAAGAGGAGGAAAATGAGGAACCAAGCTTTGTAAAACCTCCACCAATGCCAAAAGAAATTCCCTTAAAAATTCTTCATATCTTTCGCTATAAAATCATGCCATTTATTCATGGGATGAACGAGGAGTATGAGTGGAAAGTTCTCGTATCCATTGCTCTCTCGCTTTTTGTTGTGGCCACAATTTCTCTTACAATCTTTCCAATCCTAAGTGATAGTAAAAAAATCCTTCTAGTTGAAACGGCGAAAAGAGGTGTTCACTTTGCTCAAGAAATCGCCAGAATTAATGCAAGAGCTTTAGAGAAAAAGCAACTTGATCGTATTGATACTGCTTTTTTAGAAACTGAAGATGGAGTGTCCAGCTATGAATTATTTGATATGGAAGGAAGAATAGTTCGACCTATCGGTAAACTAAATGAACACATCTCAGATACTTTCTCTATTAAATCACTAGAATGGTCTCGGAATCCTAAAAGCTCAAAAAATGAATTAGTTCAAATTCTTAAAGAGGGAGTTATTGGAGTTGCTGCCAAAATAACCGCGTATGATGCTAAGCTAGGAT
Organism: uncultured bacterium; assembly: GCA_965365285.1. GTDB lineage: Bacteria > Bdellovibrionota > Bacteriovoracia > Bacteriovoracales > Bacteriovoracaceae > JAURDE01. The sequence continues at coordinate 42,819 of CBDUBC010000002.1, read as the reverse complement.
CTTTTGAACCTGTTGGTGTTATCTCTATTCAGTTCGCTCCAAAGTCTCTTGCAATAGAAGCAACAAAGAACTCAAGAGCTTATCTTGAGGCACTCACAACCTCCGCTCTTGTTGCTTTAATATTTTTTGGAATTGTTTACTTTCTCACCCTTCGGCCGCTTGAGGAACTAAAATATCAAGTAGAACAGGGAATGAAAGGAAAGCTAAGAAATGTAGAGCTTACGTATATGATGATAGAACTCAAGCCTCTTGTGAATATCATTAATACTCTTCTCCAAAGAAATAGGGAGCTTTCCAGTGATGGAGAGAGCGCTGAATTCGCAGAGCTTGAGGAAGATGGACCATATGTAGATCATTTAAAAGAATTTCTTAAGGGGGCAGGTATTCCCGCTATGGTTTTAAACTCTAATAAAGATGTCGCTGCCTTGAATATGGAAGCGGAAGATCTTACGGGTATTCGTCAAAATGTGTCCGAAGGTATGAATATACTTGAATGTGCGAGGGAGAAAGGATTTGCAGCTACTGTAATTGAGCTTTGTGATAACTCTGCTAATAACCAAGGTTTTTCTGAGCAAGGAGAATATGAGTTATCTGGAAATATTCATCAGCTCTTTGCGACTGCCCTTTTAGGTACTGATAATTTTGCTAAAGCCTATTATATAACTTTTGTTAAGGAAGAATAAGATAAATGAAATCTCCAGTTGTTATAAAAAACAATTTAAAGACGCCCGAAAAAAATGGGACGTACTGGAGACTTATTTGTTTAAACGGGCCTAATAAAGGAACTACCTACTATCTTAATGGAAAACGTTTAATCTTAGGAAGAAGTGAAAAAGTCGATATTACAATTGAAGACAAGAAAACCTCACGAGAACATGCTGAGTTAGTCAAATTAAAAGATAATTATGTTATCTCTGATTTGAATTCTCAAAATGGGATTATCATCAATAAAGAAAAAGTTCAGCAGCATGAACTTGGATCTGGTGATCGAATTCAAATCGGAAGAACGGTCTACAAATATGAAATTTTGGATGTCAAAAATCCTCTGGCTGCACTAGATGACTTTATTGATAAACGAGACGACGAAGAAGAAGATGACGATGAGCTTGATGAGAGTCTAGAAAAGAAAGGTAAGAGAAAGAACAAACTCTTTATAGGTCTTGGTTTAATTTTAGCAGTTCTCTTTTTGATGGAAGAATCGCCTCAAGGTAGGAAATCAAAAAAAGATAAAAGCCTTGAAGCTAAAAGTGAAAAATTTAATAACTTGACTGAAAAAAAAGATGAAATTGATTCCGAAATTGAAGAGAAGCTTGTGACTTTAATTCAAAGAGGGCTTCGAGAATATAGAGAGCAAAACTATTTTAGAGCAATAAATGAATTTAACCTTGCCTTGATTCTAAAGCCTAGTCACGGTAGAGCGAGTTTTTATTTGAGAAGGACAAAGCAGAGATTAGATGAAGAAATTCAAATCAATTTCTTGAGGGCAAAAAGAGAAAGAGATGCTTTGAAGTATAATGCTGCCATTGTCTCCAATTGTGCCATAGTAAAGCTACTTGAAGGTTATGAAGAAGACGAACGGTATATTGAGGCATCTAATAATATTAAAGAACTTGAAAAACTAATGGGGTACGAAGAAGGTGAAGCTAAGTGTCTACAAAAATAATCAAGAGGTCTACTCCTTAGACTTTAGAGAGTACACCGAGGGTACTAACTCGGCCGTTTTTTTTATCGGTAGGGGAAGTGAGTGCTTTATTCGTCTTGATGATCGAAAGGTCTCCAGAGAGCACGCTCAGCTCCTTTTTGAAAACGGTATTTATAAAATAAAAAACACCTCATCTCTTTTAAATTCGCTAAAAATTAATGGAATAGCCCAAGATGAAAAAGTTCTCCAAGAGTCTGATTTCATCAATATTGGTCCATATGAAATAAATATTTCCGAAATGGAGTTACCTGTGGCGACTCCATCTCAAGAATCTCCTGCGCCAAATGAGGAAGTTGTTGAAGAAAAATCTGCTGAAGAAGAAGTTGTAGAAGAAGAACAATCGGAAGATCAGGAGACCACTGCAGAAAATGAAGAAGGTGAGATAGAAGCTTCAGAGGATGAATTTGATTCATTAGATTCTAATGAAGAAAAAGATGAAGATGATCCGTTTGGAGATAATAGTTTTAATGAGGAGTCCTCTCAAGAAACGGACGAGTATAGTACAGACTTTCAATCTGAGGAAGGAGATGAGTATTCAGATAATAATGAAGCCGACGGAGATGGTGGCGGATTTGATGACGGAGGCTTTGGAGATGATGGAGGATTCTCTGATGGTGATGATGGAGGTGGATTTGGCGTATCTACTACTGGAGGGGGAAATAGTGAGGCGACACAGGAAATTAAATTAGCGGAGTACTATATCTACCTTGAGGGGAAAGCGGCACCTTTTGAAAAGATGTTATTAGAAAACGGTGAAATCCTTGTCGGGAGGGATCCGGAAAAGTGTCAGATTCTACTCAATGATGCAGAAGTTTCCTCTGAGCATCTTAAAATTACCAAATCAAAAATTGACTGTGTAATTGAAGATCTTGGTTCTAGTAATGGAACCTTAATGAATGGTCAAAAGGTTAAAAAAGTTGAGCTAAAAGATGGGGATAGCTTTCAAGTTGGTAAAACTCTTTTTACGTTAAAGGTTACAAGTGATTTCTTGGCACGACAAAAAAATATGTTAATGCCTGTAGAAGAAAACCAGGAAATTGAAATTGAAGAGATTGTAGAAGTCGCGACGACTTTTGATGATGAAGAGGGTGGAGAGGAAGAAGGGGCCTTTGGAGAAAATACTAGTGGTGGTAAACAAAGCCTTCTTCAACAAATTAAAACAGATCCTGTTAAAAGGAAAAAGGCCATTATGATTGGTGCGGTTCTTGCCGTCTTGCTCCTTTTTATGGATACCGAAACACCAAAAGAAAAAAAGCCTGATGCGGCAAAGAAAGCAGAAATAGCGGCTAATAAAAAAATCGAAAAAGGCGGAAAGAAAAAAGAAGAAGCACCTCAATTCACTCCTGAGCAGCAAGAATTCTTAGAGGCAAGTTATCTACTTTCTAAAGAGCTCTTTCAAACAGGGAAATATAGAGAGACACTAATCGAGATCCAAAAGATCTTTAACATCACTAAAGATTATAAAAATGCTAAACAAATTTTCAGTCTAGCCAAGCAGGGGCTTGCAAAACTAGAAGAGATCGAACGAAAACGAAAAGAAGAAATAGAAAGAAAGAAAAGAGAAAGAAGAGTTCAGGACATGGTGAAAAGGGCGAGAGCCGCTACTGATGAAAAGAAGTTTGAACTTGCAAAGAGTCTCTTTTCCGAAATTATGAAGCTTGATCCTGAAAACTATGATGTTCCACAAATGAAGCTTGAAATAGAGGCCTATGAGGCTGAACAAAAAAGAAAAGTGGAAGAAGAACAAAGAAAAATTGCAGAACGAAAAGCTATGGTTGAGAAAATCGCGCCATCTCGAAAATTTTATCTTGCAAAGGATTGGTATCGGGCCATTATCAAGCTTCAACAATTTCTTCAAATTCAACCAATGGATGAAGACTTGGTTAAGGAAGCTACAAAAATGCTCGAAGAATCGAAGCAAAATCTTAATGATCAAATTATCCCTCTCCTCGCAAAAGCTCGAAGCTTGGGAGAAGGGGAGGATTTGAAAGGGGCGTATGAGATTTATAATAAGGTATTGTTTCATGATCCAGGCAACGCTGAAGCTATCGAAGAGATGGGAAGAATTAAGGAGCTCCTACACTTTAGAGCAATGAAAATTTATCGTCACGCAATTATATCTGAATCCCTTAGTCTTTTTGAAGATGCCAAAGAAAAATTTCAAGAGGTTCAGCAAATTTCTCCGACAGATAGCGAATATTATAAAAAAGCCACTAAGAAGCTTAGTGAGTATATTGAGTAGGTAATTATGATTCGACTAAAAAGATATGCGGCGAAAACTAATCAGGGTCCGTATTTAAATTTAAATGAAGATAATTTAGATGTAGATCTTACAAATAAAGTGTTTCAAGTTCTCGATGGATTTGGAGGAACGAATGCTGGTGATAAAGCCTCTGAATATATCCGTGAGCAGATCAAAAGGCTTTATACTAAAATCGCAGAAGATCCTGATAGTACACTCCCTTTTTTTTATAGTTCTAAATATCTTATTGAAGGTAATGCGCTAATCAATGCTATTCATAATGCTCATAAAGGTCTTTTAAATGAGAATAGAGAAAAAGACTTTTCTAAAAGAGGGGGAAGCGCTGGTGTTTTTGGGGCGCTTGCTGAAAATATTCTTACCATTGCTTCAATCGGGAACTGTTTAAGTTTTTTATTAAGACGAGGTCAAATACAGATATTAACTAAACCTCAAAATTTTGAGCAACTATCAAAAGATAATTATAAAAACTATCAACTCACTTTACCGACTAATGGCTTTGGACTTTTTGATGATATTTTAATTGATATCCAAGAAGTTAAGCTTAGAGAAAATGATTATATCCTTTTCATGTCTGATGGTGCTTGTAATCGACTTCAAGATAAGGAAATAGCTGGACTCCTCAATCAGGGGTACCAAGACCTTTCAAGCTTTATTGACTCTATATTTACTCTCAATAATGAAAGGGGAAACTTAGATAATCAAACTGCTATGGTTCTTCACTTCTAATTTCTTATGTGGAACTCTCAAGTATTAGCCTATTGATTGTATGCCTATAATAGGCGAAAATTTAAGGAGTCCAATTAAGAAGGAGGGGTGAGAGTGGCCCAAAAAATTCTAGTAGCAGATGATAGTGTAACGATTCAAAAGGTCATAAAGATTACTTTAGCAAATGACCCTGTTGAAATCGTTGAGTGTTTAGATGAAGCCTCTCTTATGGACACTCTTTCTTCTGATAGTTTCGATCTTGTTCTTCTCGATTTTAATCTTTCTCAAGAAACAAAGGGGTATGAGCTAGCAAAGCGAGTTCATGAGTCCAGTTCAAATAGTTCTATTATGGTACTACTTGGCACATTTGATACGATTGATGAAGATCTCATGAAGAAATCCTTTATTGAAGACAAGGTTGTAAAGCCGTTTGAATCGAAGGAGTTTATCAGTAAAGTAAGATCCCTATTATCGACAAAAGAAATCGTCGAGGAAGTTGATGAAGAGGATCAATGGGTGGTCGATGCTCCGCAGCCAGAAGAGGTTGAAGATGAAATCGACGATAAAGAATACGATATTGAGCCAAATCAACTCTCAAAAGAGATTAGTGGCTGGGCCATGGAAGTTCCTGGAGTCATCGGAGAAAAAAAGTCAGAACCAACGGAACTCCCACCTATCCTAGAATCAAAAGAAGAAGCACCTTCTTCTGTAAATGAAGTTTCAGTTTATGATGTTGAAGAGATTGAGGAGATGGAAGTAGAGAAAGAAGAAGTGCCAATAGATGCTTCTTCAACACTTGAAGATGATATTACGAGTGATTCCAATCCTGAGGATTTTTGGACGACGGATGAAGAAATTTCTGAGGATGAATTCGAGTTTAAACTTGATGAACCTGCTATGGCTAAGACTCCAATGTTCAATCCTGATGCCTCTGAGGATCCTGTCCATGCTGAAGTGAGCGCTCCTCTATCAGCGGACTTTGAAACTGAGCTTCGAGAAAAAGTAACCCCTATTATTGAAGAGCTTGTTAAGAAATATTGTGAACAAACAATTCAAAAAGTGGCTTGGGAAGTAATTCCAGATCTTGCTGAAAACCTTATTAGAAAAGAGCTTCAAGAAATTTCACGCTCTATTGAATAAAAAGAGAGCCGCTATAAATTTCTTTTTCTCCCTGCTCAGTAGAGAGAATGGCCTGACCATGTTTTCCTACTCCCCTAAAAATCCCTAGCGCTTTTTCAATTCGAACGCCTCGATTAAGATGAAGACAGTAGTTTTGCCATTTTTCTCGGCACTGTACTTCGGTAAGAGGGGGGGCATTTAGAATGTATTCATAAATTTTTTGAGGAATATCTTTTTGAAATTGATCCGTAATATTCATTCCTTGAATAAAACCATATTGATTAGGGGAAAAGTTTAGTCCTACTCCAACAATAATATTTTCGGGGCCATAAACTTCACAAATAATCCCTCCACATTTTTGACCTTGAGTAGTCATAACGTCGTTAGGCCATTTGAGAGTGAGTTCAACTTCAAAGTTTTCTCCAAAGAAATCACAAATTCGAACACCAACTAAAAGAGGGTGGAGAGTGATTGGAAGAGAAGGGGTAAGACTAAAAGAGAAGGCAAGTGAGTTCTCATAAAACTCCCACTCGTGCCCTCGTCTACCTCTTCCTTGGGTTTGCTCTGCTGTGGCGACCAGATAATCTTTTTTAGAATCCTCATTTAAAAGAGTTTTGATTTCTTCTTGAGTTGTTTTACATGAGGGTAGGAATTTGTAATGCATTGCTATATCTTGTGGTCAATTCAGTTGTGATAGGGTATTACCAATTCCACATACAATTGTGAAAATGAATTAGGGTAACATGAAAGATTTAATTAAAAGAGACACTCCTAGAACGGTCAAGTTTACGCCTGACATCAATCCTTATGCCCATGGTAGCGTTCTCGCCGAATTTGGAAATACTAAGGTTCATATTACCGCGACTTGTGAGGAATCTGTACCACCATTTCTTAAAGGTAGCGGAAAAGGATGGGTTACCGCTGAGTACTCTATGCTTCCTGGCTCTACACACACTCGTTCCAGAAGAGAGAGAAAAGGAGCAGGAGGAAGAACCCAAGAAATACAGAGACTAATTGGAAGAAGTCTACGAGCTGTTGTTGATCTTGAAAAATTAGGAGAGCGATCTCTCACTCTAGATTGTGATGTACTCGTTGCCGATGGGGGAACAAGGACAACATCTATTTCTGGTGCTTATGTTGCTCTTGAACTTGCCGTTAAAAAACTTGTTCAAGATGGTCTCCTCTCTGAGAGCCCTCTTAAAGAGCCATTAGGTGCATTAAGCGTAGGAATAGATAAAGAAGGTAAAATTATAGCTGATCTTAATTATGAAGAAGACAGCTCTTGTGAAGCAGACGTTAACGTCGTTATGACCAAAAGTAAAAAATTTATCGAAGTCCAGGGAACGGCAGAGGGGGATCCTTTCTCAAGAGAGCAACTCGATGCCCTTCTGGAATGTGCCTCCAAAGCTCTTGAGGTTGTTTTTAGTGAGCAGGAAAAAGTACTTCAATGATTCAATTTAAATTGGCATCAGGTAATAAGCATAAGGTTCAAGAGATTAAAGAAATCCTGGAAATGGGAACTAGTGAACTGACTGTGTCCCTACCTGAAAAGACTTTAGAGGTTGAAGAGACTGGAGAGTCCTTTAAAGAAAACGCCTATCTCAAGGCCATGGCCTATTATGATGAGTTTAAAATTCCCGTTCTTTCAGATGACTCTGGTCTTGTGGTAGAAGCGCTTCCGGAGGAATTAGGAATTTTTTCGGCACGTTTTGGAGGAGAAGGATTAACGGATGAGCAGAGATGTGATCTTCTTCTTGAAAAGCTTGAGAAAGAAGAAAATCGCTCAGCTTATTTTATTTGTGTTTTATGTTTTTATCTTAGCCCAGATGAGGTTTATTTTTTCGAGGGACGCCTCGAGGGACAGATTCTTCGCCAAAAAGCAGGGGATGGTGGGTTTGGATATGATCCTGTTTTTCACCCAAATGAGATTGATGCGCTGTCACAAAGTACCATAAATATGGGACATGAGGATGATTACTCTGAGGTCTCCCTTGCTATGGTATCAGAGTGGAAAAAGCGTTATAGCCATCGATCTAGAGCTCTTCAATTTGCTATTAATTTCTTTAATGAAAGAAATTGTCAAAACTAAAAATATCACCTATAAGTAGGACTCTTACCTATGTCGGAGCGTAGCGCAGGGGTAGCGCACTTGCTTTGGGAGCAAGGGGTCGTAGGTTCAAATCCTATCGCTCCGACCATTTTTCCTGTCAATATAATCACCACTTTAATTTGATAAAACTAAGTCTTTCGTTAAAATAAGAGAAGGGAATGATCTCCTGATTTACCAAGCTCGAGTTTCCTAGGAAGGTTATATTGAACTTAAAACTTATTAAGATTTTCTCAAGAGCAAAAATTCTTACAACAATCAGCTCTCAGTGTATCAAAAAAGTTTATGGTGTAGTGTTTATAGGAAAGGGAATTTACTATTACGAGAAGGACCATCTTAAAAAATTAGAAAAATCTAAATTTAAATATAAGTCCATGTGCAAGTCTAAAAAATTCTTTAAAATCAAAGTCGAAGATGAAGCATTTTTTGAAAAGCTTGAAGAGGAAATCAATAATAAAAATATGGATAATGTGGAGATCTCTCTTGTCGATCCAGATGTCCATATGAGTTTCACTACAAAGATCCATGGAATTGAACTTAATAGTGCTGAACTTTCACTTCTCATACCAGAAGAATTGGTTTTTTTTGATCGAAGAAAATCGGCCCGAGTTCGAGTAGAGTCACCTATTACCTTAAACTTTGAATCAGATGGTAAAAGCTATTGTTTCAATGTTTTTGAAATAGGTGAAAATGGCTTTTCTTTTTTAGTTGGAAAATCAGGTGGAATTAGTTTTGAGAAAGGAACTTATTTTGAAGAACTAAGACTTACTGGTCTTAAAAAATCAGACCTTTTGACCTCTGGCTCCATTAAATCAGAAAGGAAACTATTGCCAGGCCAAGATGAAAGATACCCTTACGGTGGGAAGAGATATTCCGTTGAACTTGTCGATCTCAATGAAGAGCAAAGAGATATTCTAGATTCATTTGTAAAAATGATGAATAAGAATAATGACTTGTTTTCTATCTTGGGGTTAACAACGGAAGGGGAGACCTAAAAAGAAGGGGCCTTTCGACCCCTTCCAACTAGGACTATTTTTGAGCGTCTGCTTTCTTAAAGAATCTATTTAGAGTAAATTCTTTAAAGTACCCTCTATCAAGAGAATGTCTGTAAGCAGTTTTTCCACTCTTGTCTTTAATATTGATATTTATACCAACTGAAATAAGAGCTTCAACATACTTAATTTTGTGTCGGCTTTTAATACCGTCATTAAGTACGAGGTGAACAAGTGCAGTATAACCTTTTCTATCAACAGCGTTGATATTTTTAAGAAGTGCATCTCTTCCGATTAGGTAGAGGAACATTCCATAGTTATCTGTCTTAAGAGTAATCATAAGAGCAGTTTCACCTTGGTTGTTTCTTGCGAAGATCTCAGCACCTTCGTCAGCCAGTTTCTTGGCCATAACTACGTTACCTTTGGCTACTTCCTCAAGAAATCTGTTGTTAAGAGCTCTTTGATCTCTACCTTCAACTTCTAGTCTAGAAAGCTCTGTAGAGGCGATTGCAGTGTTACCAGCAGCTACAAACTTAGACTCAAGTACAGCTTTTTTAATGTTCTTAATGAACTTACCAGCAGCTGGAAGTTTCTTCATTGTTTTCTTAGCTCTAGTTTTGTTAGCTTCGGAGCTAGTAACTGCAACGAATTTCTTCATGTTAAAGTCTGCTTTTGCAGATTTTTTAAGGTTCTTGAGAGCTTTATCTTTTCTTACTTCACTCTTTACGCCATCAACGAATTTCTTAGCATTGAAGTCTGCTTTTAGTTTATTCTTAACAGCTTCTTTTGCTTTAGTGATTTTTACATCAGTCTTAAGACCTTTGATGAAAAGAGCTGCTTTACCAGTTGCCTTGGCTCCCTTTTTAACCTTAGAAAGGTTTTCAAGTCTCTTAAGCTCATCAAGGAACTTATTTTTGATGAAAGTAGATCGAACACCAGCTTTAAGTTTCTTCTTTAGGAAGTCTTTTCTGATTTTTCTTTCCATTGCGAGTTTAGCAGTTTCTTTGATGAAAGCTTCAGCTCTAGTAAGAGTCTTAACTCCATTTCTGAATTTATTAAGAGCAATTTCACCTTTAACATTTTCGATGAACTTCTTCGCGTTAAGGTTTTTCTTGCCTTCATTAAGCATGATCTTTTTTAGTTCTTTTACTCGATCTTTATAGAGGTAGCTAACTGATTTACCATAAATCTCTTTTAGTGGTGCAAAGAATCCTTGAAATTTTGGCTTTGCGCTTTTCCAAATAAAGTCCGGTCTTTTCTTACTTATCCATTTACCACCAACGATCTTGTTATCTTTATCAAGAGCTAGAGTGTAAACATAAGTAAGTCTCTTGATAGCATTTCTATTGTTATCTTTTTCCCATGTTTGAGGTACTTCAACGATAACGTCAACATAAGTTTGAGCATAGATTTCTTTTACTGCACTCTCTGGAGCACCTTCAGAAAGTCCATCTCTTTTTGGATAGTATTGAGTACTATAAGAATAAACTGCTTGGTTCCAAACTTCAGCATCTCTTGTCATATCAACAATAAAGCTCTCTTTTTTAATTCCAATTTGGTTGATTAGAGCAATATGGAATGCAGCTGGGTGAGTATCCGCACATTCGCTACTTTCAATTTTTTCAATAAGTTCTTCTTCGGTAATCTTTCCTTCTTTGAACTCTTTTTCAAGATCAGCAAATGAAAGTTCACATCGTGAACCCATAAAATCAGTATTGGTTCTAGCCGTGTGAAGGAAATAGGTTAAAAGGGCCTTGATATCAGAAGAACCAAATTCAACTTCGATACCAAATTTATTTTTTAGTTTAACTGGTTCTGGATTATCGTAGTGAACAGTTGCTGGCGCCCAAGCGTGACACAGACCTTCCCAAGTAGGGATTTTGAATTCTGGATCATACTCAATCGTTCCTTCAACGGTTTTAAGGATATTGGTTCTATTTCTCTCATGAGTAGTCAGAGGAAAGTTTGAAGCACCGATAAAGATGTCGTATTTTTCTGCTGGAGAGTAAGTTGCCATTTTGTCTTGCTCAAGGAAATTAATATCAAGCATTCTATAAGCGTATCTTGATTTTTCTTCTTCCCCTTCAGCAAGTGGTTGATTCCATCGATATGTGATTCCACCTTTGTACGTTGGCCAATAATCACCACTCCAAGGAAGTTTTTCAAGTTTCCCAGATCTTGGTAATTTTTCTAAGCTTGTTTCGAGATCTTTCCCAAAATTCTCAGGGTTGTTTCTCTCATTCCATACCATATCGTTTGCTGCCATAGCATTCAAAGATACGAGAGCTGAGACCCCGAGTAATACAATACTTCTCTTCATCATAGTACTCCTGATTAATTTGAGGGGAGTATAGCGAGACAGAGTGCGCTTCGCATTACAATGTGATCCTTCATGTAATAAATATAGATTGGAACGTTAAGTCACCGATATTGCATAGTTTGAGAATCTATCTAGGGGCCCCTGTTGAGGCCAAATAGTCAATTTTAAAGGATTTTTGCTCTATACTGATTCAACTCCCTATGGGACATTATTGAGAGGATATTCAATTGATATAAAGGAAGGCCTGTGAAGTTAAAGAAACTTGTCGTCCACGGATTCAAGTCTTTTAGAGATAGAACTACAATTAATTTTGACCAAGGGATTACGGGGATCGTGGGTCCAAATGGTTGCGGTAAGTCAAATATCGTCGATGCCCTTTTTTGGGTTATGGGTGAGATGTCGGCAAAGCACCTTAGGGGAAATAACATGAAAGATGTTATTTTTGCTGGGTCTGAAAAATTCAATCCTGCAACTTGGGCAGAGGTTTCTCTCGTTCTAGAAAATGATGATGGTAAACATATTCATATCGGAAACAGGGTTGTCAGTCCAAGTGAGATCCAGCTAACAAGAAAACTTTATCGAAATGGTGAAACTGAATATCGGATTAATAATGAGCCCTGTCGACTTAAAGATATCCAAGAAGTCTTTATGGATACCGGCGCCGGAGCAAAGTCTTATTCTATTATTGCTCAGGGTGAAATTGCTCGGTTGGTTCAAGCAAAACCTGTTGAGAGAAGAATTATTATTGAAGAGGTTGCTGGAGTAACCAAATTTAATCTTCGAAAGAAAGAATCTCAAAGAAAAATTGAGCAAACCAAATCCAATCTGGATCGACTTCATGATCTTCAAATGGAGATTGAAAAAAATATCAATATTCTAAAAGATCAAGCTGAAAATGCTCAAAGAGCAAAGAACCTAAAAGAAAAAATTAGAAGAGGCGAGCTGGTCTCTGGTTCTCATAAAGTTTTTGAATATCTAAAAGAGTTTAAAGAAAAAACAGAAAGAAATGAAGAGCTTGTTAAATCACTAGAAGAACTTAATCTTCAAAAAGAAACCCTTGAAATCAGTCTTCAAAAAGAAAGATTAGAAAAAGAAGAAAAGGGACAAAAGCTTGATGAGTTTCAGTCTCTTTATAATGAGCAGTCCAGGCTTCTTGCTGGGGCTGAAGAAAGACTTCTCTACCTGATGAAGAGTCTAACAGAAACAGAAAACAGACTCGACTCGGTTAAAGAAGATCTTGAGCAAAATGAAAATGATGCCCAAGAAAGAGCGACTCGACTTCAAGAACTTAAGAAGAATGAAGAAGAAACACTCAATTCTCAAAATAGACAGGAAGAGCTCGATATTCTCAATGAAGCTATTGAAGAGTTAGAAGGAAGTCTCACGGAATCAAGAGAGCTTGTAAGTGAACTTGAGAGAAGTCTTAAGAATAAAAGGGACGAGTCTCAGCAATTAGATCAAGAAAACTTCAAAATTGAGTCAAAGCTAGAAGAGTATTCAAATTCATTACAAGATTTAAATGAAGAAATTGAAAACTTAGAAGTTGAATTTTCTGCGGCGAATACTGATATTACTGAAGAGCGCGACAAACTTAATCAAAAAGAATCTAAACTCAAAGAGCTCGCTTTTGAGGAGAGTCTGAAAAAAGAAGAAATTCAAAAATTAAAAGAAGAAATTAAAGTAAAAGATCAAGAATTTAAAAAAGATCATTCTCACTATATGAGTATGAGCTCTAAACTTGAATCTCTTAAAGAGCTGATTGAGTCTCTAGAGGGGATTAAAGATGGAACTGCAGACTTTTTAAAATCTGAAGAAGGAAAAAACTTTACCCTAGTAGGAACAGTTCTTAAATGCGAGCCTCAGTATGAGAAGGCCATGAATACGATTGTCTATGACATGGTAGAGATGGTTTTTAATAAAGATGGTTTGGAAACTCCCTTTAATTGGATCCATGCCAACCAAGATCAAGGTCTTGATATTCTTTTACCAAAATCTAAAAAAGCCAAAGAGATTGATCAGATAGGACTTATTCCAGTTTCCCAAATTGTTAAAATTGAAGATCGTTACAAGTCTCTTTTTGGGCCGATACTATCTGGGCGATATATATTTGATGTTCCAGGAAACCAGATTGAAGAAAGTACTCTTCATAAAATAAAACAGTTAGATTTCGATACCATGGTTTCTCTCGACGGAACTATCCTTATAGAAAATAAGATGGGTGCGGTTTTTGTTCGATCTAATGTCAAAAATGAAGGACTAGGGAACGTCTTAGAAAGGAATAATAAAGCTGCTGAACTTGAAAAAGAAGTTGGGGACTTAAAAGAGAGCATTGACGAAAAAGAGGCTAAACTTGAGGAGCTTACGATAAAGCTGGAGGAAGAAAATCAGCGATATGAAAGCTTATCCAAAAATCTAATTGATTTTAGGCTTAATTTTACCGCTAAAAAGGCAGCTTTTGATCAAAAGATTAATGCTAAGAAAGATGGTGATGCGAGACTTGGGATTTTAAGATCAAGAAGAGATGAAATCTCAAAAAATAAGGTAGCGAAGCTTGAAGAGAAAGATCAGAAGCAAATTAAAAAAGAAGAACTTGATCTCCAGCTTGAAGAAGAAAATCATCGATACAATGAAGAACGCACAAAGCTTAGAGAGATTGAAAAAAACTTTCAAGAAAAGAAAAATCAAGCTTTTGAACTAAATTATGAGGTAAGCACTTACCTAGAGAAGCTAAAAGCCATTCAAGATCAAATAAAGGACGTGGAAGGACAAATTAATAGAGTCAATCAAAAGGTAATTGAAAATAAAGCTGAAATTGAAGGTCAAAGTAAAAAGATCGAGCAGCTTAATTTTGATGCCCAAGACCTAGAAAAGAAAAACCTCGAGGAATCTAAAGAACTTGAAAATAAAGCGGATGCTCTTTCTCTTATTAGAGAAGAACTTAATGTTCTTGCTGGTGCTATGGAAGGGCGAGAAAAAGAAGTTCGAGAAATTAGTAAGAAGATCCTGAAGTTTGAAAAAGAAAAGGATCAACTTGAGGTTCGGCTTGAAAAAATTATTCAAGATGAATCTGAAGTCACTAGAGACATATTTGAAAAATATCATGTCGACTTAAGAGATGTTTTACTCAACGAAGTTGAGATAAGTGAAGAACTAAAAAAGAGATTAGAAAACCTAGATTCGATGTACACTATTGAAACGGAGAATGGTACCTCAGAAATCTTTAAGCAATCTTTCGAGTTTGTTCGAAAATATGGTCAAGAGCTTAAAGATATCGAATCAAAAATTAAGCAAAATAAGTCCGAACTTCTAAAATTTGGTGAAATCAACTGGAAAGCAGTTGAAGATTATGAAAGACAAAAGCTTCGTTACCAGTTCTTAAAAGAACAAGAAGTGGAGCTTAAGAAGTCTCTTGAGGATCTTGAAGCAGCTATTACTCATATCGATAACAATTCCAAGGCCCGATTTAAACAAGCTTTTGATGAAGTTAATGAGAGATTTAAGAAAGTTTTCCCTATCATCTTTGGTGGAGGAAATGCTTCTCTTCAAATTATTGGACACTTGGATGATCCAGACTGTGGCGTAGATATCATTGCTCAGCCTCCTGGTAAGAAGATGCAAAATATTAACTTGATGTCTGGTGGTGAAAAAGCTCTTACGGCCCTTAGTCTAATTTTCTCTGTTTTTCTCGTTAAGCCATCGCCATTTTGTCTTCTGGATGAGGTTGATGCACCTCTTGATGATGCCAACGTAGGAAGATTCAACGATCTTCTGAGAGAGATGAGTCATGACTCTCAATTTATTCTCATTACTCATAATAAAAAGACCATGGAACTGAATGATGTTCTTTATGGGGTAACCATGCAAGAGCCAGGTATTTCTACTGCGGTTTCTGTCCAGTTACAATAAAGAGTTTTACGAATGAGACGTTTTTTTATTCTACTTTTTATTTATACACCTTTAACTTGGGCAAACTTTGTTTTGCCCAGTAGCTTTGAGATGAAGTTCATTCAGGTAATTAAAAGTGAAATTTCAGGAAAAGAAAAAAAGAGTAAAGGAAAAATTGAATATAAGTATCCAGGAAGTATTCGATTTAAAGTAGAAGATAAAGTCTCAAGTCTTTTTATAAGTAATAATAAAACTCAGTGGTACTATACTCCTCCCTTTATTGAGGGGGAGCAAGGCGAAGTCAAAATCACCAAGAGTAATAAAAATCTTTTAACAGATCTTTTTGATATTCTTAAAAAAAATGGTCTCAAAAAAAATGATCGCTATGATGTTGAGAAGGCGAGTACAAAAAAGCGGCTCGTTCGATTTAATGAAGAAACTAGTAAGAAACTTGGAATAAAGACCTTATCCGTAAACTTTCAAGAGACCAAAGAGTCCTTTGATCAGATGAAATCCATGATCATTGAATATAATGATGGAAGGAAAGTAAAGTTTGAGGTTCTCTCTCTTAAACTTAATAAAGACTTTAAAAAGGATCATTTCACCTTTAGTGTTCCACCAAACACTAAGATTGTTCGTTAGATATGATTTCCTCAGGAAAATAGAACTTATCTTTACTAAGCACTCGCTTATAAATAATAAAATTTCTTAAGACGAGCTTTACGTAATTTCGAGTTTCTTTATAAGGGATTTTTTCAATAAACTCGAGCGGGTCATCAACGTATCTTTCTTTATACCAACGCTTAACCACACGCTGACTGGCATTGTAGGAGGCTATGGCGAGGATATAATTATTGTTAAATTTACTTTTTAGTCTTTTAAATAATTTTGTTCCAAGATTTATATTAACTTCGGGCTTAAAAAGCTCGTAAGGAAGTTTAAGCTTATTAGTTGAGGTTAATACTCTTGCCGTTTCCGGAGTTAATTGCATAAGCCCAAAGGCATCCGCCCAACTTCTTGCAAAAGGATTAAAGGCTGATTCTTGTCTTGTGATGGAATAAATAATCGCAGGAGATAGACCATGCCTCTCCGAAACTTTTGTAACGAGGGTACGATAAGGGCTTGGATATAAAAGATCGAGCTCCTGTTCCATAAACTCTTCTCTTTTTTCTGGGTGGATTCTATAAAAGGCCATAATACCTTCTGAATAGGCTTCTACCTGAGCGAAGTATTTAAGATAAGGACTAATATCCTTCACCTTTTTTTCTTTTGTTACATGATAGAGAAGATAGTTTTTTGCAAAATCTTTTTCACCCAATACATAAAGCCATGAAAAAAGAGGTATCTCATCTACTTTAAAATCTTGCTTAGGTGGTTCAATAGGAGAGTAAGGAAGGCTAAGTTCTTTAGCGGCCATTATCCCATAATAACTAAAAGGTGCTTCCTTTGAGATTACATGAAGAATTCGGCTGGCTTGAAGGTAACGTTTATCCTTTTGAAGGGCCTTAGCTTGCCAAAATCTAAGCTTTCTTTGAGTATGGACGTCTTCAATTTTTTTAGCACCTCGATCAAGATATTTAGCCGCTTTCCTAAATTTTTTATCTTGATAGAGATTCCATGAGAGTGCCCAAATAATACTTTCATTAAGATCTTCATTTTTATGATCAAATTCGGCTGCCTTTTCAAAATAGGGTATGGCACCCTTATTATTTTTAGCCTCCATTTCCATAGAGCCTTTAAGCCAATAGATAACTGCCATAGATTCGGGCGATATACCTTTATAGGTTATAACTTCTTGAAGTACTTTTCTGGCCTCATCTCGTTGGTGAAGTGTCCAAATCCCTCTTGCTAAGGCAATTTGGTTTTCTTCATATAGTCTTAAAGTCTCTTTTGAATTATCTAATCTTTTTTTAAGAAAGTTACCTAATACTTTAAGACTTCGAACATAATCCTCTCCTTTTCGCTCTTTTTTATAGGTCATGGCTATTCTAGTCCATGCTCTATATTTTTGCTTAAGGGAAAATGAAGAGCCATTTATAATTTTTCTGTAATAAGTCCGGGCCCTTTTAAAATTTCTTTTTTCCTCAAAATTTTTGGCAACGGAGTAATAATCTTTTGGAGAGACTTTTCTTTTTAGTCGAGGTGCAATTAAATCTAAGCGATTATTAATTTTAGATCGTAGATCTCTACTTTTATTTAATCTTTTCGCTTTTAAAAGATGCTCTTCTTTATATTTTTTAATAGAACCAAAAAAGGATAACCGGTAATGAAGTACGGCCTGTAGCTCATTTATGTTGAGCTTTTCTGCCTTTTCTAAAATCCTTGTGAGGAATTGCGAGAGTGCCCATGAAGGGACTTCATTTTCATGATCTCTATAGAAATTCTGAAGAGACTTTCTAGAGAAGTCACACGCTTCAACTATTTTAATAGGGAGGAATGAGTGAAAGATCAATTCTTTATTCTCGTAAAAGCCTTTAAATGATTTACAGGAGTTTTTGGATGGGCTTTCTTTACTAGCCTTATGATAAGAGATTGCTAGCTCAATGGAAGATGAGGAACTAGGGGCCCTCTGAGTTGATTTTCCTTCAATAAATGGACGAAGCTGCTCTGGACTTGGAGGATAGACTGATGCCATCACTGGGGTCCAAATTAGCCATAGGAATTTGAAATATTTCATGAACGAGACCATCCTTAGTTCTCAACGCTCACTCTATTCTATGAGAGTATGGGGGCTTATTCAACCGGGCAAACGGTAACTAATTGATTTTATTAGGGTACAGGATTGCTCAATTTAGTAATTTATTCAGAAACTTTGTCTTCCTTAATAAAGTGTATTAATTTGCCCCCCTATGGAAAGAAATGTTTATTTTACCTCTTTAGGATGCTCTAAAAACCTTGTCGATAGTCAGGTCATGCTTGGTTATATGGGCCTTGCTGGTTATCAAATCACTCAAGATCCAAAGGTTGCAGATGCAATTATCGTTAATACTTGTTCTTTTATCGAAGCCTCAAAAAAAGAGTCAATTGATACGATTTTAGAATTGGCAGACTTCAAGAATCCTGAAGTAGGAAAGTGTAAGGCACTTGCTGTTTCTGGCTGTCTTCCTCAAAGATACACTGCAGAATTAGAAGAGGGGCTTCCTGAGGTTGATCTTTTCATTGGAACAGGTGAGTATCATAAAATTTCAAAACTTATTACGGCCCATGAAGAGGGTAAACTTGAAAAAAAGTCTTTTGTAGAGGTTCCTAAGTTTATCCATACGGAATTTGATCCTCGTGTAAATACTTCACCTTTCTATACAGCATGGCTCAAAGTCTCAGAAGGTTGTAATCGAAACTGCACGTTCTGTATTATTCCCACCATTAGAGGAAAACTGCGCTCCCGATCAGTAGAATCTCTCATCGAAGAGGCACAAAAACTAGCCTCTACTGGTGTTAAAGAAATTAATTTGATCTCTCAAGATCTCTCTGATTACGGTTCAGACCTAAATGGTGATGACCTTTATAAGCTCCTTTGTGGTCTTGAAGAAATTGAAGGAATTGAGTGGATTAGACTTTTCTACATGTACCCAGATGATCTGACTGATCAGGTTATGGAAAAAATGGCAAATTCGCCAAAAATCTGTAGTTATCTTGACATGCCAATTCAGCATTTTTCCGATTCTGTTCTTAAAAGAATGAATAGAAAGATAACCGGAAAAGAGATTTTAGATAAAGTTCTTAAACTTAGGACTCTTATTCCAAATCTTGTTCTTAGAACCTCTATCATCGTTGGATTCCCAGGCGAAACAGAAGAAGACTTTCAAGCTCTTATTGATGGGGTGAAGACTGTTGAGTTTGATCATATAGGAATATTTAGATATTCAGATGAAGATGGAACCCCAGCATTTAAACTAAAACCCAAGGTAGATCAAGAAATTATTGAAGCACGTTTCGATAGACTTTATGAAGTTCAAGAAGAAATAGCAGAAAAGAAAAATGAAAGCTATATTGGGAAGACTATTGATGTCTTAATTGAAGGCTTTCATGAAGAAACAGAGCTTTTAATCAAAGGACGACATACAGGTCAAGCACCAGACGTTGATGGTATTGTGATCATCAATGATACAAGTGATATGCCATTGGCAGTTGGGCAAATAAGAAAGGCCCTCGTCACTGAAGTCGAAGGCTTTGATCTGATTGCAAAAATTGTTTCTTAGTCAGGGAAATTAATATTTGGATCCGAACAAGTATTATTGGGTTGCACGTAAAAATTCCAATCTGAATAATTATCAAGGGCTTGTCCAAAATCATCATTCCCAGCTGCGTCCATTAGGCTTGGTGGATTGATTAGATCAATTGCATCTCTTGCGCTAAACTTACTATTCCATTCTCTAACCACAAGATGGATTCTTGCGAGAATATTATTTGAGCCATCTAAGCAGCTATAAGTATAAAAGGGATTACCACCAGCGAATGGATTATTGTCTCCTAGTGACGGATTTCCGCTTAAATCATCTATTGTCGGTTGATCACTCCAGGTAGCAATATCATAATCATAGGTGTTGTTGTTAAGACAACTATTGCCTGCTGAAAATGAGCCCACAAAATTTGCTAGAGTCACATTACTACTGTTACTAGCTGATGGAGCTAGGGTAATAGATTTAAACTCCTCAAGAGTACCTACATAAACATTTGGTTTAACGTGTTCTTGGTCCGGAGAAGTGATACAATTGAGTGGTGTCCCTTCGCAGGCTATATTATCACCACTCACAGGTGGTTCTTTTTCACAAAATCCTTGCTCAAACCAAACGCCGTTTGAAGTCCATATTCCAGAGTTTTGCTCACATTCACTCTTTGTAAGAAGAGGATTTCCATCACCATCGGCAACGCTGCAACTACCTACTTCATCAGAACATGCAAAAGAGTCAGAAACTGAGAAATCCATTGGATAGCAACCGTTATCTGGGTCGTAGTAATGAGTTGAATTCCATGCAAATTCAGGAACCCAATAACCTGATGCACCTTCACAAGCAGATCGAGTTAATCTCGAGCCATCTGTTTGACCACCTAAAATACAAGTACCAGAATTATCCTCACAGTTAGATCGACTTACGCTTGTTCCGTTACTGCATCGTCCGTAGGCAGCTTGACATGACTCTAGGGTGGTTTCTGATTTTGCCGCTCCTGAGGTATCAAGACAGAAGTTTTTGAGACTAAAACGCTGAGTTCGCACGCCTACTTCTCCATCATCACAGCTAACATTTCCTGATGCTGTCTCATAGTTCCCAACACATCTACCTTCAGGTGATTGTCCTGAGGGATATTGAACACCCGGAGACCCTGCTTGGTTCACACACTGTATGAAGGCATAATCTCCAGTCATTTCCACATTTCTTGGATCGTCATAAGGGAGGTTACTTGCTGAACTTAGAGTCAAATTACTTTTTTCATATTTATAAGTAAAAAATGCGTAGCCTTCTCTTCTATAGAGCTGACAAACATTATCTCCGAAATTAATTTCGAGATTAAGGCCTGCTTTATTTAGCTCCCCTTCACCCACATCGTATATACAGAGGATATCTTTATGCTTACTAGTTCCACCTCCTGCAGTATTGGAGAGGTTGATCTGATCCTGTGTAACCATACAAGGTTCTCGATGAAAATTTCTACCTGATTTATGAAGAATTCCGGAGAGATTCTTCTTTTCTAGATTTTCAATCAATCCAAAATAATCTTTTACTTTTAAACCGAAAGTATAGGTTGAGGTTCCAAATGGATTAGATGCACTTACAGTGTAAACCGTCCAATTGGAAGGCTTTGGATTGGCTTCATCCTCATCAAGAATAATATCCCCATTCGTATCAAGTTTAAGACCCTGAGGGAGAGGAGGTGAGATCTTAAATGTTAAATTACTTTCATTTGAAAATTGTAGAGAGCGCTTAAGTCTAACTTTTTGTCCTCTTAAAATAAAAAAGCTATTTTCAAATTGAACCTGATTGATTTCTCGGTACTCATTTGTACTATTAATATTTTTACCAGGACTATTAATGGGGTTCGATCGATAGACCCTTCTTTGAGTTATATTAGGTGGCTCAGCAACCTTTACGTAGCCTGATGCTGGCGCAACAGATAGAAGGATTTGATTATTAGGACTATTAACTAATTGGACAGTACCGGTAGCATCGTCTGGATCTGAGTTACATGAAGTATTGCATACAGGAGGTACCTTACCGATACTAAAGTTTTGTCCAACCGCGAAGTCACTTCCGGGAGGAGAACTTGTGGTAACCATAACATTCGGACTTATTACCTGATTAATGGTCGAGATCTGTGCGTCGGTTGATTTTCGACCAAAAGTCATTCCCGTTGCAAAGGTTCCAAAAAAATGTCTTAAATAAATCAAATTATTAGTTGTATCGTTTAGTATAACTTGTGCTTCAGCATTAGATTCAAAACGTCCACTAGCATTTACAATACAATCATATTCACTAGCGCGGTTGATATTTGTTCCCGAAGCATTAAAACAATTACCAATGGATACAATATTGTTTTCAACATAGTTTCCGCTTCCAAAGGGGCCAATATTGGCATATTTGAGAACCATCGAAACTGGGGAAACCCAAACAATTCTAGATTTTTGGCTAAAGAACTTAGAGTTATTATCAAGATCCTCACCGACTTTAAATTCCCCTTCTCTAATTCTTACAAAAAGATATGTTTCATTATTAAAGACAAACTTTTCTCTTTCGATAATACCGACAGCTCCACCTTTTGAGGCGATCTCATCTTTTTCATTAAAGATAGCACCATCATTGTCCAGCTTTATAAGAACGTTACTGGAATAGTTGAGTCCTCGTGGAGGGGAGTTAGAGCTCAGTGTAATTTGTGTTTCTTTAACAATACCACTAACGTTAGTCGCTTTTACTGTGAAAGCTTGTGGAGGAAAATCATTTTCAGCTTCAAGACCATAAAAGACCCCTGTGTTGTTATCAAAATAAGGTCCACTATTCCATTTACCAGGATTTTCACAATCTATTCTGCTTGTTCTTTCAGGGATACTACAACTACTTAGCCAAGATCCGACTGCTATACAGTCTGATTTTGAATGATGATCAAGGAGGCTTCCGCTGATCCCTAAGCAGGATGGTCCGTTTGGAAGACTAGGTGAGACTTCCCACGTAATACTGTTAAACTCCTGATCTGTGATTTCAGGCTCAACAATAGGAGAGAAAGAAAATGGTACGTTGGTTTGAAGAGCGTTTTCAACATTTCCACTAATTGTATCAATAGCAATAACATAAATTTCAGCATTATCAATTAGGTCTCCATTTTTAAAGAGTCCCTTACTTCCATTTTCGATATCAACATAAAGTTTACCTGGAATAGCTCGATCGATGATGACACCCGAGTTAGATGTGGATTGGGTACTTGTAGAAACGATATCCTTAACTTTTGCAATCGTTCCTCTATCATTACTAACATATCCATCAACTTCAAAATTTCTTATGTCTGCTACATTAAGAACCAGTCTTCTACCAAATATTTGTTCTGTTACAAGAGAAACGCCTAGCGAAAGAGGATATTCATTAAAGTTTCTATCAAAACGACTTGAAAGTGGGTTGAGATCAAATATCTTATAGGTACCAGAAAGCGACTTTAAGATATCAACATGAATAAATCCGGCTACACTGGGAGCAGAGTCTGCTTCAATTAGAGTAATTCGTCCTCTAGAGCCTGAAGTTGCTTGAACAACAATATCTCCAATTTCAAGATCTTGTCCTAGAGTATCTTGTAGGCTTTGAACTCTAATGATCTGTTTTTTCTCAGGCTCAAAGGCATAATTTACTTCAGATAAAACCTTCGGTTCAGAGATGGCCTGTGCACTGATGTTAATGGGAGCTGAAAGAACCTTGTTATTAATATTTTTAACCGTGATGTTAAAAGGTGTACTTGGAATAGACTTAGTAGCCAATCCAGAAATAGTACCACCTGGGGCATTCGAGGCTTGTTTAATGAAACTGAGTCCATATTGAGTGATATCTGGACTGATTGAGTATCGAAGAGAATTCAGTTCACTCACATCTGTAATTTCTGGAGAAACCTGAGGTGTAAATCCAACAATATTTTTAGAGCTTAAAAAGGAATAGGTGATTTTACTAATTTTAGCTTTTTCAAAGAAGTACCCAAATCCAGTTGATCCAGATGAGGGAGCAGCTTCACTATCTAGTTTGTCGCCCGCTGAAAAATAAAGGTCAGAACTGGTACTGGCCATATCGACAAAGAGGATATTATTTGTAGGGTCTACAGAGGATATGAATCCATGTGCACCTTTATCACTTGTAACTAACTGGCACTTAGAAAAATCAGAAACGTCATCTACCTCTATAATAAGTTTTACGAGGTTGGGAATATGAGTACAGCCTGAAACAGGTGGAGGTGAAGGATTCTCTGCTAAATATTGTGGGTATCGAACTGCAGTAGGAAGAGTTGCGATAGAGATGGTTACGTTAGTATCTCTTTTCACTCCAGTAATGTGAGTTCCTCGAATGGTATAAACATTTTTATCAATGAAGGCGTTTGCTACACCAGTTAAATTTCCATTAGAGGGATTAAGGTCAATTCCATCTGGGAGTTTAGCATCTGTAATTGTATTTCCGAATTTATCTTTAGCAGATAGTAGAGAGAATGAAATCTCTCCAGATCGAATTTCTCCTCCATCAAGAGCTCTCATAAATGCTGTGTCGATGGTAATGGTTCTCTCGGCAGTTGATTTATCCGCAATAATGGTTGGAGTAGAATAAGCGAGAGTTGTAGGAGGGGTAGAGTATGTCACTCCATCGACTGGTGCACCCAATCCACCATTGTCTGAGTCATCCGTCACTCCATCAGAAAGTACAGGTTCCTTCTTTTGAGGATCTTCTTTGAACTTCGTGAAACTATCTGGCATACAACCTTGAAGGATCCACATCAGCATGAGCACTAGCGAGAGCTTTAGATTAAATCTGTACAATTTCATGATTTTATTATCGTCACTAAATCTTTCTGATTTTAGAAAGAATTTTTGCTTGAGTGTTTTTAAGAGTTTAATCTTTTCCGTTGAAATTACTCGGTTTTAAAAATGCCAAAAATATGAGTTTAAAAGGTGCCAACTTACTGAAAAAGCGTATACACTAAAACTGTAAAAGTATGGTATTTGACACGGAAAATTTTTCTCTCCCCTAAGACAGAGAACATAATTATGAAATTTTTAATCCTTAGTATTTTTCTTTTTTCCTTTAATGCTCACTCTACAGACTGGCGAGTACTGAGTAGGAAGCTATTAGGAGAGTCCTTAACAGTTCAAATTTTTGGTGAATTACCTTCTGAGAAAATTATCATGCCAGCTTTTCCTAAAGCGAATAATGGGAAGGGGATTGAAAACCCAGAGGCCAAGAAGATGTCTGCTATGGAAAAAGAGCGCTATGATTATATCTTTTTAAGAGAAATTTATAAGGTTACTCGAATGGGTGAACTCTCAGAGAAGGATTTTTCAAAATGGTTTAATGTTCTCTCTCAAGAGGGCAGCCGAGAAGGAATTTATCATGCTCTTGTCCTTGATTCCGTATACTATAATTTAGAACAAGGAGATTATCCATCACAACAAAAGTTATGGGACTTTATTCCCGATCATTTACGTAAATTCACAGGAAATTCAATTAAAAAAGAGCAGCTTCAAGGGTTAAACTTTTTTCTTCTAAAAAGACTTGTTATTGAAAAATATCTTAATCTAGTGGATCGTTTTACAAGCTATGATGATCTTAGTTCTTGGTACGCTCTTCTATCAGTGAATTTAAGTGAAGGTTTTCCAAACCTTTTTCAAAGTAATCTTCGCAAGGAAAGCACTGCACAGGTTCACAAAGACTGGGCCCTTGGAGTTTCTAAGGATTTATTAAAGTCGGAGCTTATGATTAAGCTTCATAGAGTATTTAATTATTTGAATTACTCAGACCAAAAGCAGTGATTACTCCCGCTCAATTCTGCTGCTAGCCTTTCGACCCCTACAGCAATTCCGGCCGAAGTTGGGAGACCTCTTTTTAGGCTCGATTCCATCACTTTCGGAAAAGGGAGCTTATAACCATAGAGCTCTTGTTTAAGGGTCTCATCTTTTTGAAATCGGCTTATCTGCTCTTTATAGTCAGTAAGCTCATTGAAGCAATTTCCGACTTCAACCCCATTTAAATAAATTTCAAATCGCTCACAAACTCGTGGATCTTTCTTTTTGAGAGTGGAGAGGGCACTTAGATGGTGAGGATATTCTTTAAGGATAAGAAGAGGGTATTTTTTTAATTTGGGCTCTACCTTATTAAGGAATAGAAGAAAAAACAAATCATCCCAAGAGAGTTCTTCAGGGGGTAGTGGGACATCTTTAAAATCGGCCTCAATCCTTTTCCTTAGTGAGTCAACTTCGAGATGTTCAAGGATGGAGAATCTACAAAACTTTTGAATGGCTTCTTCCACGGTTAAGCAAGACCATTCTTTTTCTCTCCAGTTAGAGTCTACATGAGGACAATTAATTATAAGATAGTCGATAAGATCCCTACTATCTTTTTCAATTTGCTCATAATAAACATTTGCTCTATACCACTCAAGCATGATGAACTGATTTCGATGGTGTTGCCCCTGAGGCTCATCTCGAAAACAGTAGCTAATATTATAGATTTTTTCGAGACCATGAGAGAGCAGCTCTTTCATATGAAATTCAGGGGAAGTCTGGAGATAGCCTTTTGAGATTTGATCTTTTGCTCCAATAACCTCAAAAGGATGAATATGGGGTTCCATTCCGGGATTTTCAACCATGGGGGGCGTTAAAGCCTCCAAAAACCCTTTTTCTTCAAAGAATCTGCGGATCGAGGATAAAAAACTAGCTCGAAGCATTGTCTTTTCTTTCATTCCTCCTAACTAGACCAAATTCTAGGCCTTGAAAAGGAAGCTTTCTTTCCATGTAAAAATTGTTGTGCTAACTGAATGAGCCTTAGTTAAGGAGAAAAAATGACAGATATATTGCAGAGCATATTTGATGCGCTAAATCTTAATACAGTCGCCAACAGTGGTGATGTATGGGGTGTTCTTGGAGCATTATTCCTCTTGGTTTCTGCCCTCCCTTTTTTGACGGCAAAAAAACCACATCCTGCACTAGAAAGAAAAGAAGAACCTAAGACCCAAGAGCTTCCAAAAGAAGAAATCCTTGAGCCTAAAGTTGAAGAGCCGGTGGTTGAAAAAGTCGTCACTGTTTCATGGAAACAAAGACTCATGAACGGTCTAGAAAGATCTCGCTCGGAAGTCTGGGGAAAAATGACGAAATTAATCCACGGAAAAATTGATGAGGATAAAATCGAAGAAATCGAAGAGCTTCTTTATGGAGCCGATGTTGGCCCAAGCACCGTTAATGAACTTCTTGGAGAGATTGAGAAAAACTTTCTTGGAAAAGAAGCTGATGAAAAGGTCTTTAAAGAGTTTCTCTATAACTTTTTAAAAAGCAAAATGAGTACTACCCAAGATAAAGTGGATCACTCATTATATGAATTCACTCCAGGGGAGGATAGACCTAAGGTTATTATGGTTGTGGGAGTTAATGGTGCTGGAAAAACCACTACAATTGGAAAGCTTGCCACCAAGCTTACAAAGCAAGGGGCTAAGGTCGTTGTTGGTGCCTGTGATACTTTTAGAGCGGCTGCCGTCGATCAGTTAGAAGTATGGTGTCAAAGGGCCGGAGCGGAAATGGTTCGAGCTAAAGAGGGAAGTAATCCAAGTGGAGTAGGATTTGAGGCACTAGAGAGGGCGACTCAAATGAATGCCGATTACTGTATTCTTGATACTGCTGGAAGATTACATACGGCAGGTAATCTAATGGAGGAGCTCTCAAAATCGAAAAAGGTTCTTGAAAAAATTGATGAAACAGCGCCTCATCAGGTTCTTCTGGTTATTGACGCCATCACAGGTCAAAATGCGATTAGGCAAGCAGAAGAGTTTCATAAGACACTTAACCTGACTGGTCTTATTTTTACAAAATGTGACGGCTCGTCAAAAGCCGGAAGTGCCATATCGATCGTTGAGAAGCTAAAAACTCCTATTACTTATATTGGGGTAGGGGAAAATGTTGAAGATCTCAATATATTTAATCTGGATGACTATCTGGGAGCTCTTCTTGGTTTGGAAGAAATAGAAGCATAGAGTTAACATTGACTAAATTAGGGTAATACCCTAATGTGAAATATGATGGAACAATTAAGAGATAGTCAGGAATTCGAAGTATTGGGGTTTAATGTCAGATTTAAAGCTGACGCCAGCGAGGATTCCGGCAGAGCTAGAGAAATCGTAGAGTTTGTAAGTAAGGAAGCTGTTAAAATAAAAGAAGCTTATCCAAGCTTAGATAATGGGCAAGTGGCCGTGCTTTTAGCACTCAAGATGGCCAATGATAATATGAAGTTAAGTATGGAATACAACGAGAGTATTACTGAACTCCAAAGATCAGCGATGGATGCCCTTCAAACTATAGAAGAAATCTCACCCTCTGCTCCTCAATAGATATATTGGGTAAATAAGTGGACCCGGATAAAAAAGAGCTAAGAAGAAAAGTTAAACAACTTATCTCTGAATCGGCGACAATGGAGCTCCATTCGAGATCCTTAGAGATATCCCGTAACCTTATTTCTCTCATTCACTCTCTTAATGATTCAAAAAGTTTAATCGGAGTATTTTCACCTCTTAGTGACGAGCCTAATTGGGAACTCGGATTTGGGGAAATTCTTTGGGACTCACTGGCTTACCCATCGATTGAAAATGGAGAGATGGTCTATTTTAAATGTAAGCCTGATGAATGTGTTGAACAAAATGATTTTGGAGTTACGATTAAAGGTCCTCCAGATTCAGTTAGAAATAATCCAGTTGTGCCCGATATCCTGGTTATTCCAGCTCTTGCCTACGATTTGAAAGGAAGAAGACTTGGACGAGGAAAAGGTTATTACGACCGCTACTTAGAAAACTTCAATGGTCGTAGAGTTGGTATTTGCTTTGATTTTCAATTACTTGATCACGTCCCTGCAAAAGAACATGATCAAAGTGTGGAATATATAGTTACGGACAAAAAAACAATTAATAAGAGGGAGTAAAAATAAATGAATATAACAGATGTGTTGGCCATTCTCATTTCCTTCATGGCCGGAGCAGGCGTCATTTTCTTAGTCTTTAATAGAAAGACAGCTGCTGAGCGAAAAGAGCGAGAAAATCGAGCGGATGAAATCATTGAAAAAGCAAAGAAAGATGCCAATGAGATTAAGTATAATGCCCGAAAAGAAGCTAAAGAAATCATTCATGAAGGTAAAGAAGAGCTAGAAAAAGAAGAAAGAAAAAGGCAAAACGAATTCAAAAATCTTGAGAAACAGCTGGCTAAAAAAGAAGCTCAACTCGAGGCAAAGCTTGAAGAAAGTCAGGAGAAGAGTTCTAAGTTGGATCAAATCAAGGGAAACCTTGAGTTAGAAAAAGAAAACCTTAATAAAGAAATCGGTCGCTATAAAAGCAGACAAGATGAGCTAGCCGAAAAGCTAAGTGAAGTCGCTGGCATGAGCAAGGATGAAGCGAAGAAGATCCTACTTGAGAATATGACCGAGGAGGCCAAGGTCGAGTTTGCTAAAGAATTCAGAAGACTTGAAGAAATGGCAAAAGAAGATGCAGAAAAAGCTTCTAAAAGAATAATTGGTATTGCCATTCAAAGATTTGCCGGGGATTTCGTTGCTGAAAAAACAATTAGTTCCATCGAGCTTCCATCCGATGATGTAAAAGGAAGGCTGATTGGGCGAGAAGGTCGAAATATTCGGGCCTTTGAACAGATCTGTGGAGTCGATCTAATTATTGATGATACCCCTGAGGTTGTCGTTATCTCTTCCT
The DNA here is from genome assembly GCA_965365285.1 of uncultured bacterium. Classification (GTDB taxonomy): domain Bacteria; phylum Bdellovibrionota; class Bacteriovoracia; order Bacteriovoracales; family Bacteriovoracaceae; genus JAURDE01. Next base: position 13,821 of record CBDUBC010000002.1, on the reverse strand, counting down.
TTAATGTTGTGAGAAGAGAGATTGCAAGACTGACTCTTCAAAAACTAATTGCGGATGGAAGAATACACCCAGCCAAAATTGAAGAATTTCATGATAAATCAAAAAGTGAACTTGATAAGCAGCTTCTAGATCTTGGTCAAAAAGCTCAAATGGAAATCGGAGTTCACGGAATCCACCCAGAGATTTTAAAGCTTGTTGGTGCTCTGAATTGGAGAACTTCTTATACCCAAAATCAATATCAGCATGCTCTTGAAGCGGCTTTTATTTGTGGTGCCATGGCCGAAGAGCTTGGTATGAATGTTAAGCAGGCCAGAAGAGCTGCTCTACTTCACGATATCGGTAAAGTTATTGATGCTTCCGCTGAAGGATCTCACGCTGTGATTGGTGCTGACTTTGCTAAAAAATATGGAGAGCCTCATGATATTGTTCATGCGATTAGAGCTCACCACGACGACGAAAAACCAGAAAGTGTTCTCGCTCACCTTGTTGCAGCCTCTGATGGTCTTTCCGGAGCCAGACCAGGTGCTCGAAAGGCCATGATGGAGTCTTATGTTTCGAGGCTAACGGATATCGAAGAAATCGTTAATAGCTTTGATGGAGTCTCACGATCATATGCGATCAGTGGTGGTCGAGAGATCAGAGTTTTTGTTGAAAATGATAAGATCAATGATGAGCAGACAGTTCTTCTTTCTCGAGACATTGCTAAGAAAATCGAGCAAGAAATGTCTTATCCTGGAACGATAAAAGTAACGGTCCTTAGAGAAACCAAGGCCGTAGGAGTTGCTCGATAAGTGAATCCTCGGAAGAAAAAGATACTTTCAAAATATTATCTTTTAATTTTTCCACCTTATGTGATTTCAATGATCGTCCTCAACCTTGTTGAGGTCGATCTCTGGAATCTCATTCTTTTTACTCTTGGATTTAGTTGGCAGGTCGTCCTTAAGGCACCTTTTATAAAAGAGCGTGTAGAGAGGAAAAGCTATCGCTATTCCTTTATTAGACTCATCTATCTCTCAGATAGTTTTTTTGGAAAGTTAGGAGGTTATTCGCCTAATCTTATTAAAAATATGTTTCTTCGTGCCTTCTCTCCGTTTCTTTATGGTTCTACGTTGGTGATCTGTGTCGGCTATGGATCTATCCCTCTTCTTGTTCTAGGAATTGTCCTATCTGAGATTCTACTTTTTAAAAGAAATTCTACGGTATATTAGATATTTGTCCCGGTCATTTTTTTCATATATCCCGACTTAGATTTGCATTAAGTGCTTCAAATGATAAGACTTTAAGAAAAATATTCAATAGGAAATACTATGAAATTCTTTTTATTAGCTCTTTTTTTAATCAATTCTGCTTATTCAAAATCTGAATTTGTGGATCCATCGCTTCGAAATCTCTCTTTTCTCAACACCTTTGATGAAAAGACCCATGAAATCGGTACTCGTTATAAAACCTTTAAAAAAGAACGAGACAAGGTTTTTGTTGATGGCTATGGAAGAGAAGTGACCTTTCGGGGCTGGAATATGTGTGGTCAGTCTAAAAACTCTACTCATGGGTTTAAGCCTTGGGTCGATCAAGAAGATGCAAAAAATGTTCTCAATGATTTTCATAAGGAAACGGGATCTAATATTGTGCGATGGCTTTTTACTTGGGAAGGCGCTCAGCCCGATGTCGATGTCATCGATGCTAAATATTTTGATGAGCAAGTTCTTCAAATTAGGGAAGCAATTAAAAAGAAGATGTATGTCTTTATTGATTTTCACCAAGATACTTTTTCAAAACATATCCCAGGTGGATCTAACGGGGCCCCAAAATGGGTAGTTGAGGGAATGAAAAACCTTCCGGAGCCAGGTTGTGGGAAAGGTCTTGGAGAAAAACTTTGTAAGATCGGTTGGTCTGTTCACTATGTTCTCAATAAAGGAGTCATTCAGGGGCTTCAAAATTTTTGGAATAATATCACGCTTGAAACTCCAAAAGGACCGCGAAAAATCCAAGATGAGTACCTTAAAATGGTTGAGTTTGGACTTAAGAGAATTAAGTCACAACTTAGCGAAGATGAGTTTAAATATATAATAGGTTTGGATATTTTTAATGAGCCTCACTATGGAGGTTTCACCAGAAGAGCAAAAACTAAAAAGTGGCTTAACGAGCAGCTTTTCCCATTCTATGAAAAGACGGTCAAAGTAATGAAACGTGTAGGATGGGAGTCCAAGTTTTTCTTTGGTGAACCTCATATGATGTGGAATCTAAAACTTCCGATTACCTTCCAAGGTGGTTCAGGAACAGGGCTTCTTAATTATACTCCAAAAGGAAAATGGGTCTTTAATTATCACTTTTATGATGAAACTAGAGAGTCCATGGGTATCACCAAGGTTAAAAATGGTGGTTATTTAAGAATTCAAGAAAAAGCTATTAAGGAGTCTCGTAATTGGGATGCTCCTCTTTTTGCCAGTGAGTTTGGAACCTGGCCACTAGGAGGTAGTGATATAAGAAAAGAATCCTCTGACCCTAGCCGAAATCTTAAGGCAGCTTATCAAGCGCTTGAACTTCGAAAAAGGTCAACCAATCTTAATCGATATGCCGATTTCTATTCTCCTTTCACTTCCACCACTCAGTGGACATGGGAAAAAAGAGTAGGAGGAGCAAGGCTTAAGGACGAACTTACCACAGGAAGAGCTTACCCCAAAAGAACTCAAGGGGAGCTGATGACTTTCTTTTATAATGATAATGTCAAAAGTTACTGGAAAGGGACAACTCTTGATTGGAATGCCATTGCTCCAAAAAATACCCGAAAGAGGTATTTCAGAAATCGAAAGTTTGCGATCTCTATATGGAGAGGAAGAACAGCGGATGCTCCAACAGAGCTTTCTATACCGAGACATTTCGATCTCAGTAAAACGGTAGTTATTACAGATAAGAGAATTGAAAGAGGGGTTCAAAACCTTAATATGAATCCAAGCTTTGAAAAAAATGAGTTTCTTCTCTCCAAAGAAGAAAATGGCCCTTCAACACTCTATATTTACGACGATCCAGACAGAGGGGAGAGTGCTAATTCCTATCACTTTGTAATCGTTGCCGAATTAGCAGCTCTTAATGAGCTCTCTTTTAGAGATTTACAAAAGATTCAAGAGCAAACCATGAAAAGAATTGCTAAGGAAAAAAGTCCAATTATTTTTAATGGATATGTTAGACAAGATAATCCTCTTATTAAGTAAGAGATTGGAGAAGCTCATTAAACTGCGAGAGGTTTTCTGATCGCAAAAATGAGCTTTTCACTTTTCCATCAGTACTGAAATCATCAAAGATATATCGACCAAAGGCCTTAAAGCGTTTAAGAATGACTTCGTGATTAAGGCCTTTCTTCTCATAACCTTTTTGAAGATAAAAATAATAGTCTCCTAAAAACTCTCTTCTTTTCTGTAAAAGAAACTCATCATCCATATCAGCGAGATCATAGCTCTTATACAATGTCGCTAACCAAGGCGTTTTCATGGCACCTCGTCCAAGCATGACCGAGTGACAGCCAGTCTCTTCAAACATTCTTTTGATATCCTGAGGAGTCCAAATATCTCCATTTCCAATTACTGGAATGGAAACGGTTTCCACTGCCTTTTTAATAAAGCTCCAATCGGCAACTCCCTTATAAAGCTGACTTTTAGTACGGGCATGAAGAGTGATTGCTTCCACACCATGATCTTCAATGCATTTAAGAAGATCAATAAAAAGGGAAGTGTCTAGGTAGCCGGTTCTCATCTTGACGGTAAATCGGCCCTTATACTGCTTTCTAATTTTTTTAAGGATCGTCCCAAGGGCCTCAATGTCTGAAAGAAGATAGGCTCCTCCTAAATTCTTATTCACCGTATCGGAAGGACAGCCAAGATTAAGATCGAGGTAAGGATAGTCCTGGTCAATAATATGCCTTAGAGTGGGCTCAATAAGGCTTCGTTTAGAAACCAGAATTTGATAAACCGTCTTTTTTTTAGGTGCCTTGGTACCAAAGTGCTCGATGACCTTTTTAGCAGGATAAGGAGCGTTAGAAGGAATTCTTAAGAAGTCCGTTGAAAGTAGATCCCACTCTGGGTACAGGTCTTCGATGGTGAGCCTATAGGTCTCATCGGTAATTCCCTCAAGTGGGGCAAAGAGCAAGGATCCAGGTTTAATGGTCATTTCGGGCTTGTATCTCTTTTTAACCAAATGTGTCAATAAGCATCATGGAATTAACGAGTGCATTATGATAGATGGACTTGGTGAGTAAGATTTTACCAGTATCCATAATTATCTTTCTTAAGCAGAGAAGCGCATCAAGCGTTCAATTATGGTGTCAAAAAAGGGAAACCAAAGGCAGCCTCCATGGACTTTGGGAATTTCCTGGGGGTAAGATTGAGACCAATGAGTCTGCTTTAAAAGCCGCTCTAAGAGAGCTTGGAGAAGAAGTAGATCCTAGTCTCGAAAGTTTAGAAACTTTAGAACACTATAAAATTCATCCTTATACTTATGAAGGTAAAAATATAGTGCTCTATATATACACCTGCCTTGTGAGAGAGCCCATAAAAGTTCTCGAAGAAAAAGGGAAATGGTTTACATTTGATTTGGATAAGACATCCGATCATTTAAAGAATGAAATACCACCAGCAAATCATCAAATCATTGATGAGTTTTTGGCGTTTTTAAAAGAAGAGTCCTATGGAATTAATTAAGATTGTTACGGAATTTTTTCTTATTTCATTAGGTCTAGGCGTGGGAACTTTTAGTTTTCTTGCTGATACTGAAAAAACTGGAGTTGGCTTTCAAAAAGTGGTCTCGGCCATAGGAGGCTCTGGTCTCCTTTTAGGACTTATTATTCACCTCTCTCACTTAAACCCAGGAAATCTTAATCTTTTTGCTCTCGGATATGGAATCCCTCTTTTTGGTTCCATTCTTATGTATATCTTCCATAAAGATAAAAAATCTCCATTTATGTGGGGGGTTTATTTTGTTCAAAACCTCTCCTTTGTATACCTTCTATACATCTTTATGAACTGGTCTTTAGGAGGAGAAGGAAGTGTTCTCTTTCATTACCTTTTTCTGCTTTCCTCCTGTCTCTATCTTGGAGTGATAACTTACTCTATGGTTTTGGGTCATTGGTATCTCGTTGTGCCAAAGCTTAGTGAAAAACCTCTTCTTCACGCCGTTAAAATTACTTGGGTTCTTCTCCTGGCAAAGATTTTTGCTCTGGCTTTTTCTTTTTATGATCTGGTTCCTTTTCTTATGGAAGGTACAAGATTAGGAGAAGGTTATCTTTTTAACTGGGTCATTTTTATTATGAGACTTTGTTGGGGGTATATTCTTATTGGAATTATGAGTTACTTTGCATGGAGACTCGTTAAGATGAGATCGATCCAAAGTGCCACGGGCGTTTTTTACGTTATGACGATTTTAGTATTTGTTGGAGAGCTTGCCTCAATTTATCTCGCATACAAATATGGACTTTATATATAAATAAGGAATGAGAGAGATGGAAGTTACCTTTACATGTGAAAGTTGTGGTTCGGCAGTTAATGTTTATCCTGATGCCAAGGCCAATAAGATCCAGTGTGATATTTGCCAGCACTCTCAGGAAGTCAATTTTAATGCTGATCACGAGCAAGGGATTCTAAAGGACTGTCCTTGTTGTCAAAGAAAGGATTTCTATTCTCAAAAAGACTTCAATCGAAAGATTGGGGCGATTCTCTTTGTTATTGCGGCAATTTTATCTATTTGGACTTATGGAATAAGCTTCATTGTTCTCTATATTTTTGACCTTCTTTTGTTTAGAAAGCTGCCAATGATTGCAATTTGCTATAAATGTGGAACAATTTTTAGGAAGGTAAGCAATATCAATGATATACCCGGCTTTGACCATGAAATGAATGATCGTATTGTATATAGTGACCATGATTTTGGTGGTAAACCCTTGGAAAACCATTAAATTACTCTATGGTGAGTAGACACTTTACTTTACGCGTTGTAATATATTATTAATATCCTAAGGTTTTTTGAAATCAACTGGTAAGAAAGGAACAACCATAGAGCCTCCGTCATTTAAGCCCAATCAAAGGGCCAACCTAATCAAAGAAAAATTCAATTTGAGAGAACCACATGCAAGCTAGTACCTGGGAAATAGCCTCCCTATTTCTATGTCTATTAGGTTCAGGGTTCTATTCAGGATCCGAGGCCATTCTTATGTCGATCGGTTTGGATCGAGCTCGACAGCTTATTGAAGAAGGAGGAGCGAAAGGAAAGGCCCTCTCTTTTATGATCGAAAGACCCAATGAGCTTTTAACCACCATTTTAGTTGGTAACAATGTTGTTAATATCTATCTTGCCTCCTTAACCACGATTCTTGCTTCAAGAGCATTTGAAAGTGATGTTGTTGGAATTGCGGTTGGGGTGACAACGATAGCGATTCTTATTTTTGGAGAGATCATTCCTAAAACTTTTGGAAGAAGAAATGCTGAGCTTCTTTCTCTTCCGGTTATTAGAATTCTTCAGGTGAATTATTATATTATCCTTCCGATTGTGAACACGATTGCTTGGCTAATCAATAAAGTTCTTGGGGATAATGCCAACCTAACCGGGCGTTTGATTACAAAAGACGATATTGAATATCTCATCAATAAGGCGGAAAAAGAAAAGACTATGGACTCTAAGCAGCTTGATATGCTGAACTCCATTCTTGAATTTCCTACCATTAAAGTTAAAGACATTATGATCCCTAGATCCAAGGTGAAGTATATCCCTTCTGAATTTAGCTTTGATGAAGTGATTGATTATGTAAGTCATGATGTTCACTCTCGATATCCTGTGGCCAGGGGAGACTTGGATCAGTGCCTTGGTTTTCTTCACGTCAAAGACCTTGCATTTCTCACAGATGAAGAAAAAGATGATTTTGATATCAATAATATTCTAAAGGCCCCATTCTTTGTGTATGAGCATATGAAAATTCAAGCAGTCTTTGATCATATGAATCGAAAGAAAGTTCACCTTGCTCTCGTTAAAGATGAAAATGGTTTAACCGTAGGGATTATTACACTTGAAGATATTGTCGAAGAAGTTCTTGGAGAAATCCAAGATGAGCATGATATTGAAGAGAGGAAAGCTCTTGAAGAATATCATGAGATGGATCTTCTTGAAGGGGTGATTGTTGAAGGCTCTATGAGTCTTAGAGATCTCTATAATGATTTTGAAATCAAGATTCCTCTCAATGATAATTACTCCACTATCTCTGGTTTTATTCTGGATATGCTTGGAAATAACTTTCCAGAAGAAGGTCAAATCATCGTCTGGGAAGGACTATCCTTTGAGCTTATTAAGGTAAAAGATCACGTCATTTATAAAGTAAAGATTAAAGATGTGGATGGAGAAAAACATTTCTTCTCCAAAGCTGAGGCCATTCACGGAAGCGATGATGAGGATAACCTTTAATCGTTTTTAATGAGTTCGATCGTGATATTGCCTTTAACTCTCGCTCGACAGCTTAGTCTAAGTGGATATCCTTTAAAAACTTTTTCTCCATGAAGCTTTTTATAGGTCTCTGTCACATGAGCAATGGTGTCAGCCTCCACGGTTCTCGGAGGGCTTAGATGATCGGCCCCTTCACAGATTAGGACCTTGCAGCTTCCACAAGAGCCTGATAAACAACCATGGGGTAGTTCTAGATGTCGCTCCGCAAGACCATCGTAGATAATCTCATTATCTTCTAGCTCAAAGGTCTTCTCATTACCATTTTCGTCTCTAAATAACACAGTGTGCATACTATAATTACCCCCCTGATATTATTATGCGACTTCTTTTCAACACAGTAAATCGAAACCCTATTTAAGGAGCCTAATATGCTGACATTTGAACAGTTATACAAAGAAGGACATGAAGAAGTAGTCTACTTTGCCGATCCTTCTTGTAACCTAAAAGTCATCATTGCTATCCATAATACTACACTTGGCCCAGCTCTTGGTGGGACCCGAATGTGGCAATATGCTTCCGAGGAGGAAGCTCTTGAGGATGTCTTGAGACTTTCTAAAGGAATGACCTACAAAGCAGCAATCTCTGGACTCAATCTCGGTGGTGGTAAGGCCGTCGTGATCGGAAATCCACAAGTGGATAAATCAGAGGCTCTTTTTAGATCTTATGGTCGATTCATTGAATCTCTAAACGGAAGATATATCACGGCCGAAGATGTGAACATCGGAGTGGAAGATATTGAACATATCTTTACAGAAACTAATTATGTAACAGGTGTTGCTAAGACTCATGGTGGATCAGGTAATCCTTCTCCTTATACAGCACTTGGTGTTTTTAGAGGAATGGAGGCTTCTTGTTTAAAGACGTATGGAGATAAATCTCTCAAAGGTAAAAGTGTCGTCATTCAAGGTGCTGGATCTGTTGGATGTCACCTTGGTAAACTTCTAAACGATGCAGGTGCGAAGGTTTTCGTTTGTGATATTAACGAAAGTCACCTGAAGAGATTTGTTGAGGACTTCAATCCTCAAGCCGAAATTATTAATCCAAATGATGTTTATGATATGGACGTTGATATTTATGCTCCATGTGCTCTTGGTGCGACTATTAACGATAATACTATTGATCGACTTAAAATGAAGATCGTAGCCGGTGCTGCGAATAATCAGCTTAAGGAACCACGACATGGAGATATCCTGCTTGAGAAAGGAATTCTTTATGCTCCTGATTACCTCATCAATGCTGGTGGTTTAATGAATGTTTCTATTGAATTTGAAGGTTGGTCCGAAGATAAGGCCCACAGAATGGTCAATACTATCTATGATACGACTCTTCGAATCTTTAAGCTTTCGGAAGATCAAAATATTCCAGTTTATAAGGCGACGGATCTTCTTGCAGAAGAAAGAATCAAGTCGATTAAGGCAATAAAAGGGAAGTATCTTGGTGATCAAAGACACCGATTCCCAGGAAGAAAAAATAGATCACGAGTTTAATGAAAATAAGCTGGGAAACATTCGTTTCCCAGCCCACTTCATTTACTGATTACCGTTTAGATATCTTAGAAGTTTTTTATAGTAGGTGCTGCTAGCTGCTTCTGTTTTTTTAGATAGTTTGCACTACCTATTTTCATAGCATGGTCGCCTAGAGTTTATCCGCTCAAGGACGAACCGCTCTTTTTAGGTTATCAAACTTCGTTTCATAGCTGCGATAAGATCTTTTGGTTTGTTTTCTTAGCTGCAGAGAGATTTGAGTAAATTAGTAACAACATTAAGGCTTTTACATATCCTCTAAATTAAATTTAGTTTTTTCTATTATAACTAGAGTCGAGCTAGGAAATTTTTTCTTCTTTAAATTGGCAAAAATTACCAGTAATAACATGATTTTTTTATCGGCCATATAATGAGAGGGATGAAAAGAATTCTTTTCTTAATACTATTTTTACCCTTTACGTCTTATGCTCTTATAGACTTTGAGGATGCAATTTTTCCGGAGCTAGCTCCAGCTGCCAGAGCGCTCGCTATGGGGAATGCCTATATTTGTAAAGTGGATGATGCTACCGCATCTTTCTACAATCCCGCTGGGTTGGGAACCGTTCGAAAAACTCATTTTCATATTTCAAACTTCACTATTGAAACGAACAAAGATTATATTCAACTTGGTGGAAATAAGGCGACCGATGTTCTCTCTGATATGACAGGAAAACTTTCTCTCAATGGAACTAGAAAACTTCTTTTGGAAGATCGAGGAAAGATCGCTCATAGTCGTTTTCATGTGATGCCTAACTTTACCACGCGCTATTTTTCAGTAGGCTATCTTTTTGCTCAAAGGAGTCGATCGACTATTGGAGTGGAGAGTGATGCCACATATGAGTACGCCTTTAGACAAGATCATGGACCCTATGCCTCACTTAACCTCTCTATTGGGGGAGGAATTTTAAAGTTTGGATGGACGAGTATTTTACTGAATCGAAAAGAAGTCAATGATGAGTCCCCGCGAGATTTAGGAATTGTAATAGAGGATTCCGAATTTAAGAAGGGATCGGCAGTAATATCAATAGCGGGATCAAGGTTTACCTTACCAATTGTTTGGCTACCTACTTTTGCAGCGACTATTCATAATGTATTGGATAATGACTTTAGTGCAAGAGCAGGTGGACGGCCTAGTAGTATTAAAAGAAATATAGTCTTAGGGTTCTCTGTCACTCCTCAAATTGCGAATACGACTAGAATTCATCTTGAGTTTAATTGGAAAGACTTTACGATGGAGCATGATGGGATTGCCTTTACTCGAAGATATGCCTTTGGAGCAGAGCTTGATTTCGCCAGAAAGGGCTTCATCAGAATTGGATATGGCGATGGGTATGGCTCCGCTGGAATAGGCTTTAAATCTCAGGCCATGGAGATGGATCTTTCCACTTATGCAGTAGATACAACCACAGAAGAGTACCGAGGTAAAGAAGACCGACGCTTCGTCTTTGGTATCTCCTCTGGCTTCTAGGCATAATTAGCACGCCCTTAAATTTAGCTTTCTCTCAATTAAATACCTTTATACTCCCTACCGAAAAACAATGGCCTAAGTAGTTGGCGTCTAATAGGGGTCTATCACCTCTGAAGTTATCTAACTACTTGAAAGCTCATTAAAACTTTACGCGGGCATATAATGATAAAGCGTTTGGATGGGTAAGGAAAAATGAGAAAAGAGAGTTTAGGGTCATTGATGACTTTTGTATTAGTTGTGATTATCACAACTGGGCTTTCTGTATCTTGTAATCCCAATCCAGGTGTAGGCGGAAGCTCTAAAACGGCTTCTGGTGGTGGAGGAACCGATCAAAGACCTCCCCCTGCTTCTGAGATCACTAATTTTTCTATTGATGCCCAGTCTGATGTGATTACCATTCAAGGATCTTCTCTCGCTCAAGTCATAGCAGTTCGGATGACAGGACCTAATGGTTTTGATCATACTTTTACGATTGATGCAAAATCTGAAACAAGCATCACCGCTCTTGCAAGTTCGGCCGTCTCTTTTCTTCTTAACGGCGCTTATAATCTCATCCTCACAAACGCTTATGGCCAGACGTCTTACAACATCACGATTACGCTTGATGATAATTCAGTCACAGGTGATAAGCTCGCTCAAACTGGAGCAACTAATGGACAGGTTCTCAAATGGGACTCCGTCCAAGGCAAGTGGATTCCCTCAGATGATATTGGTGCAGGGGCAGGTGGGGGAACGGTTACTCAGGTTAATCTTAGTACAGGTCTTGTAGGGGATGGAACCAATTTTACAACAACTGGAAGTGTTCAGGTAGATGTTGGAACGACAGGTGATGCGACTGCAACGAAAATTCCTTTCTTCAGTAATACCAACGAACTTGAAATTGATGATACGGCCAAATTAAAATTTTCAGAAGCAACTAATAATTTCTTTTTTCTAAACGATAATGCCTTTCGAATCCAAAACGACGCCGCAGATAACCTTCTCACCGTTGAGACAACTGGAAATGTAACGGCCTTGGGGGCAATACAAGCTCCAACCATGGTCGTAAGTGGAACAAGTCTTACTGTTAATGGTCAAGATGTCTGTTTAACGGATGGGACCAATTGCCCTACGATCACAAGCCCCTCCGATGATTCGGTAACCACTTCTAAAATCTTAGATGGCGAAGTTAGAGAAGTGGATATAGGAGCAGCAGCGGTTACGGAAACAAAAATAGCGGATGGATCTGTCAGCTGGGCAAAGATCGCAGACAACGCCGTGATCACTACTAAAATTAATGCGGATGCCGTCACTTTAGATAAACTTCAAAACATTACCCAGGGCTCTCTTATTGTAGGAGGAGCTTCCGATGCTCCCACCCTTCTTGATGGAAAAACAAGTGGCAATATATTAATTGGTGATGGAACAGATTTAAATTCAGTTACTGTCTCAGGAGATATTACCATCACATCAGCTGGTGTAACGACTCTTGCAGCTGACTCTGTTGATTCAAGTAATATCGTTGATGCTACAGTTGCTCTTGGAGATCTTGCAGCTGACTCTGTGGATTCATCCAAAATTGTAGATGATTCCATCACCAATGCCGATATTAACACGGCCGCCGCAATTGATTATGCTAAACTTAATATTGCCGATGGAGATCTTACCATCGCTAAAACATCTGGTCTTCAAACAGCACTGGACTCTAAACTCGATCTTACCGGAGGAACACTGACGGGAGATCTCACTCTTGATACTCAGCTTAAAATAAAAGATTCAGATTCTGTGAACTATGTAACGATTAAAGCTCCCAATAACGTCACAGATTATACAATCACTCTGCCTGGTGCAGTTGGAGCTAATGGTGAGGCCCTCATTACAGATGCTTCAGGAAATCTTTCTTGGGGCTCGGTCTCTGGTCCACCAACAGGAACTGCTGGTGGTGCTCTCTCTGGAACCTATCCCAATCCAAGTCTTGCAACGCCAGCGGTAGATACTCCAAACCTATTTGATAACTCCGTGACGACAGCAAAGATTTTAGATACCAATGTTACGACATCAAAACTCGCAGATAATTCAGTCACTCTTGCTAAGATTGCCGATGTTACTCAGGGATCTATCCTCATTGGAGGAGCGACTGATCCGGTTGAACTAGATGTGAAGACTTCAGGAAATATTATCGTTGGAAATGGAACCACTGCATCTTCAGTCGCTATGAGTGGTGATGCAACTATCTCAAATACAGGCTCCCTTACAATCGCTTCCGGAGCTGTTGATCCGACAGAACTTGCTCCTTTTGCTGGAGGTGGAGTGATTATTGGTAATGATCTGTTGGCACCATCTATTGTTGATCTAGGCGCCGTAGATGGGTCAATTCTTATAGGTGATCAACTAGGTGGAACGGCTACCGCTCAGGTCTTAAGTGGTGATGTAACAATGAATAGTGCTGGAAATGTGACGATTGGTGGCTCTAAAGTCGATTCGTCTAAAATAGCGGATGACTCTATAACTAATGCGGATATCAACGCTTCCGCCGCTATTGCTTACTCAAAACTTAATATTTCTGATGGGGACCTCTCGATTGCTAAAATCTCTGGTCTGCAAACAGCTCTTGATGCAAAAGTAGATCTTGCTGGTGAAACCATGACTGGAGATCTTATCTTAAACACGCAGTTGCAGCTTAAGGATGGAGACTCTGCTAACTATGTTACTCTAAAGGCTTCGAATAATGTCACAGATTACGCTCTCACCTTTCCGGACACAGCTGGTACAAATGGTTATGTCCTTACGACAAATGGCTCTGGAGTTCTTTCGTGGACGGATCCGGCCTCTGTCGGAGACATCACTGAAGTAAATACGGCCTCTGGCTCTGGTCTTTCTGGGGGAGTAACCTCCGGTGCAGCCAACCTTCAAGTAGTTGTCGATTCTTCTACCATTGAAATTGCAACGAATACTATTCAAGTTAAAGATGGTGGAATTAATTCTGCTAAAATTACAAATGATACAATCGTTGATGCAGATATCAATACCGGTGCGGCCATTAATGCCACTAAAATTGGTGGTGGTGCTGTCGATAATACGGAACTCTCTTACGTCGATGGTGTAACTTCTTCGATTCAAACGCAACTTGATGGAAAACTAACCAATACTTTAACATCAGCAAATATTTTTGTAGGGAATGGTTCTGATGTAGCTACAGGAGTAGTCCTTAGTGGTGATGCTACTCTGGCAAATAATGGAGCCCTGACCATCGCTGATAATGCTATAACACTAGCGAAATTGGCAGGTCTCGCTCAAGGGAATCTAATTGTCGGTGATAGTGCAGGAGATCCCTCCGTTCTTAGTGCAGGAACGAATGGTCAAATTCTTATTGGA
>CBDUBC010000001.1:0-114207 GCA_965365285.1 uncultured bacterium | reverse complement strand
TTCCTCTTCTTCAACGATATCTCTTAGGAGCTGATTTTCTCTCTCCTTTATTTCTTGGGCCTCTTCTGCTTTAACTGTTTCAATTTCTTGTTCAGCGGCAATGACTTCAACATCCTCCTCTGCTTCTTGCAAAAGAGCATTTAAATCAACTACAACGGTTGCTGAGTCCGATGTGACTTCTTCCTGAACTTCCTCTTCAGGAACCTCTTCTTCAACTTCTTCCTCGGGTTGTTCTTCCTCTTTTAATTTTTCCTCTACTTCCTCAAGATCAAGGATAAGAGTGTCTTCTCTTAGAACATTCTCAATTTTATTTCGATCGAGAATGAGGGTGTCTCCTTCTTTTTTAGCCTCAAGCTTTGGTTCTTCTTTTTCTTCTTCGATTTGTTCAGCTTCTTCTTCGGCCTTGGATTCATTATCTTTGGAGTATTGAAATTCAGGGTAATTCGTTTTTTGAAGGATAGTATGAGTTCCATCTTCTTTGGGAGGGGCATCTTCAGGTGAGTAGTCCATCACCTTGGTCTCTTCTTCGACAAGGGGTTTGGCCTCTTCTGTTAGGGCCTTACTGAAGGATTCATATTCCATGGGATTTTTAAAATCTCCAATTGGAAAAGTCGCAAGTTGATCTTTTTCTAGATCGAGCTTTCCTTGTTCAATAAGAGTGAGGATATGTTCAAAGCTAAAAGGCCCAATCACCTTTCCATCAGAAATTTGAATTCGATACTTTTCAGTCATAACCCTATGATAACACTAGGGTCGATTTCTTCTTAGAGACAAAAAAATGCCCCCTAGGTAGGAGGCATAATTATAATAAAATTAGATACTTAGATTATTTACTGAGGAAGAAGAAGATTCGCCCCTGAAGATAGGCTCAAAATACTGGCCCAAAAAATACCTAGAAGAACCACAGGAACGGTTAATCCGATCACAACGACATGGTTTCTTACGCCAAAACCTAAAATGGCCTCTTGACCTTCAGCTGGTTTAAAGACCATTAGTCTTACAATTTTAAGATAATAGTAAAGACCTACAACGGAATTGAGACCACCAATAATCGCAAGCGTGAAATAACCTTTCTTAACAGCAGCGGCAAGAATATTAAATTTAGCGACAAAACCACTCATAGGAGGAATTCCTGCGAGGGAAACCATCGTTAAAATCATCATGATACTCATCACAGGATATCGGTGAATAAGCCCGTTAAATCTTTCAAAGTGATCATTACCATAATGATCACTCACATAACCCGTAATAAAAAAGGCAACGAGAGTCATGAAGAGATAAGTTACCCCGTAAAACGCCAGAGCACTTGCCCCTGTTTGATCGACAACGACAACCCCTAAGAGCATGAATCCTGCATGACCGATCGAAGAATAAGCGAGCATTCTTTTTACAGACTTTTGAGCAATCGCAGAAACGTTACCAACAATCATGGTAAGAGCAGCCGCAACTTGAAGAACTCCTACCCAGCTAATTTGAAGGATAGTTTGTTCTTCTCCAAAAAGCCCCATGGTAATTCGAACCAGTGCTGCTAGTCCGGCCATTTTTGGAACAATGGCAAAAAAGGTCGTAACAGGTATCGGTGAACCTTCATAAACATCAGGAGACCACATATGAAATGGAACACAAGCAATTTTGTATCCAATCCCAACAAACATGAAGAGAAACGAAGGAAGAAGAATGGCAATCTGAGTATTTTCAACTCCCTTCAAGGCCCCAACAATATCATTAAAATTAATAGTGCCTAAAGTTCCAAAGATATGACTCATTCCAAAGAGCATAATCCCAGAAGCAACTCCACCGTAAAGAACGTATTTAAGACCAGCTTCAGAAGATCGATCATCTTTTTTCTTAAGCGAGGACATAACGTAAGAGAGAATCGAAAGGGTTTCAATTCCAAGATAAAGAGTAAGAAGGTTATTCGCAGACGCAAGTAGCATCCCACCTACCAAAACACCCATGGCCAGGATAGCGAACTCAGACTTAAGGTTTGAGTAAATGTCTTCACTATCAGCACTAAGGTAAATCGCACCAGCAGCACCAAGAACCATAATCATCTTTATGAGTGTGGAAAAGGGGTCAATCGCTACCGAGTTGGTAAAGATGAAAAGGGGCTTTGTCGATAAAGCCGCACCCAGAGACCAAAATGTGAAAAGAAGACCTATTCCAGCTGTTATATAGAGATAGAGTCGGTTTCTTTCACTATTTTTAAAGCAGGCTTCTACAAAAAGAAGCCCCATCATGGTCGCGATAACCATGAGCTCTGGAATATAATGGCTTAAATTGGCTAAAAAATTGATACCCATTTTCAACAATTCCTTTCTTAGTTAGCAAACTTGGCCAGATCCATTACCAATTTCCCAACAGAAGATTTCATCATATTAAGAAGTGGAGATGGATAGATACCAAAAACGATTACCATAATTGCAAGTGGAGTCATATAAAAGATCTCTCTACCATTGGCATCGCTGTAATCTTTAACGTCCGGATTAACTGGACCAAAGAACATTCTCTTGAACATCCAAAGAAGATAAGCAGCACCAACAAGAAGACCAATTAGAGCAAGTACGGCAATAGTAGTATATTTCTGATAAACACCTAGGAAAACAAGAGCTTCAGAAATAAATCCTGAAAGACCTGGAAGACCTAAAGAGGCAAACATACCGATGATGAAGATGATCGAGTATTTTGGCATTTGAGTATAAAGACCACCAAAACCTTTTGAACCATCTGGTCGAACGATCCATCTGTGGTGAGATCTTTCATAAAGAATACCAATCAGAAGGAACATCATCGCAGTTGAAGTTCCGTGATTAAACATTTGAAGAACGGCACCGTTCATCCCTTCTGTTGTCATAGCAGCAATACCCATCATGACGTAACCCATGTGGGAAACAGAGGAGTAAGCGATAAGCTTTTTAACATCAGTCTGAGCCATGGCACAAAGAGCACCGTAGATAACGTTAATAAGACCTAACCAAGCGATCATATCTGCATAGTAATGAGCAGCATTTGGAAAGATTGGGTAACTGATTCTCATGAAACCATACGTCCCCATTTTGAGAAGAACACCGGCCAGGATAACAGATACTGCCGTAGGCGCCTGAACGTGAGCATGCGGTAACCACGTATGGAATGGGAAAATGGGAACCTTAATCGCAAAACCAACAAACATGAAAATAAAGAAGACATGTTCAAAGCTAAAACTGGATCCAAAAAGGTTAATTCTCAGGTCAGAGAAGTGACCTCCCATAAGCTTTACAATATCAAATGTCTCAGCTCCAAGCTGACCTTCAGCTGCAAAGTAGAGAGCGATAATCCCGATAAGCATAAGGATCGAACCGAAGAAGGTATAAAGGAAGAACTTAATAGCGGCATATTCTTTGTTCTCACCACCCCATACACCGATGAGGAAGAACATTGGTAGAAGCATAACTTCCCAGAACACATAGAACAGAAAGAAGTCGAGGGCCATGAAAACACCAAATACTGAACCTTGAAGAGCCAGTAGAAGTGCGTAATAACCTTTTATGTTCTTCTTCACATCAAATGAACTAATCGTACAGATAAGAAAAAGAAGTCCATTGATCACAACCATAGGAAGTGAAATACCGTCGATACCAAGTTTATAAAAAATATTAAACTGACTTATCCACGGATGACTTATAACAAATTGCATAAGTGGATTCGCCTGATCATGATTTTTATAAAGTATCAGACAAAAAATGAGTGTTACAGCTGTCACAAGGACGGACCACCATCTAATCGCCGACTCTTTTTGCTTAGGAATCAGCAAAACACCTAGTACACCAAGAAATGGCAACCATAAAATCCAATTTAGAATACCGCTCACGGTCTCTCCTTATTTAATAAAACTTCTAACCAATATTAAGTGTCATCATATAGCTAAATAGAACTAATAGAATGACGATAAAGTAAAACTGTATTTTCCCGGACTGAATCGTTCTCAGAATGACGTTAAAGAACCTTACACTGGCCCCAACCCCATCAACACTAATGGTATCAACAACGAGGTCATCAAATTTTCGCGAAATTCTGTAGAAGAATCTATTCACTTTTTCCCAACCATCTACAAGGTACTTGTCATGAAGGCTCATGTCGATCCAGGCAAGGAAGTTGTTGAATCGAAGAAGTCCTTTTTGAAGAAGAACCTTAATATAGAAGTGATCCATGTAATAGAGGTTTTGAAGTGCTCGGTACCATCTACTAAATGCATTCACCCACCAGCCAGGGTTAACCGATTTCTTGATATACATAAGATAAGCAAGAAAGATTCCACTAAAAGCAATGATGATGGATAGAATAGCTCCGATATGATGCCAGTGGTGAATGTGATGAGCTTTTTCCTCACTTAAACCATAACTTGGATCGTATGAAGATTTTTTGAATTTATTTCGATCTCTATTATCTACAGAGGAAAAATCCTCTGAGGTATAAGACTTAAACTTAGCGAGCTTAGTAAGGTCTGGTCTTTCAATAAGAGTTTGGAACCATTCTTTATTTTCAACCCCTGGGAATTTCACTAGACCTTGACCAGTAAAAGATCCTGAATACCAGAAACCTAAAGTAAAAACGGTAAGAATGAGTAGTGGTACGTTTCTGTTGAAAGAAAGAGTTTCTTTTTCACAATGATCGTAAACATCTTTATCTCTTGGCTCTCCAAAGAAAGTAAGAAACATCATTCTAAACATATAGAAAGCAGTAAGAAATGCTGCCGCAAAACCTAAGACCGCTGGTCCCCAGTATAGTGGATGATCTAGGGCCATTAAAAGAGCGTCCCCTAAAATTCTATCTTTAGATACAAAGCCTGAGAAGAAAGGCACCCCGGCGATAGCAAGAGTACAACACATCATCGCAAGGAAAGTGAGTGGAAGCTTCTTTCTAAGTCCACCCATTCTTGGCATCTCTTGAACATGCGCATGAGTGTGATGATCATGAAGAGAATGAATAACACTACCAGCGGATAAAAAGAGACAAGCTTTAAATACAGCGTGAGTGATAAGATGCATAAAAGATGGATTGTACGCCATGACCCCGATTCCTAAAACCATGTAACCAAGCTGAGAAATCGTTGAATAAGCAAGAACGGCCTTGAGATCCGTTTGAATAAGAGCGATGGTAGCGGCTCCAAATGCTGTGATCGCACCAATATAGGCAACAGCAGGAAGAAGTCCGCCGGCTTCTAGAAGAGGAAAAACTCTAAGGGATAGATAAACCCCAGCAGCAACCATGGTTGCAGCGTGAATCAGAGCCGAACATGGTGTTGGACCCTGCATCGCATCTGGTAACCATACTTGAAGAGGAAATTGGGCAGATTTTCCAACAGTTCCCATGAAAAATAGAATTCCTGTTGCCATGGCCCAGCTCATACCAAAAAGAGTTTTGCCCTCGTAAGCTCCGGAGGCTAGAAAGTTATACATATCAACAAAAGTAAAGCTACCTGTTCCTGTGTGTGCTTGAACGGCATAATAAAGAGAACAAAGGCCAAGAAGGAAGAAGACATCCCCTACTCTTGTCGTCATAAAGGCTTTAAGAGATGCATTTCCTGGTGCTTCTTTTTCGTAATAAAAACCAATTAGAGAGTATGAGCAGAATCCCATGAGCTCCCAAAACATAAAAAGAGAGAAAAGGTTATCGGAAAGAACAACCCCAATCATACCCATCGTAAAGAGATTTAAATAAACCATGAATCGACCATAACGAGCGTCATGACCCATATAATAGGTAGAAAAAAGGTGAATAAGAAAAGCTGCACCCGTCACCATGAAAAGTAGAACAGCACTCATATTATCAAGATAGATCCCAAGATTCATTTTAAATAAGGGGCCTAGATCAAACCATGTAAATGTTTTGTGGATATAATAATCTGCTGAGTAGTTTCCAAAAACAAAGTCTTTAAAAATTCGTGCAGCATAAATAAATGAGCCGAAAATTGAGAGTGTACAAAGTGCGGCTGTAAACTTTTCCCACTTGCTTACGATAAAGCAGCCAATAACAAATCCCATGAAGGGAAAGAGCATAATAGGCGCAATATTAGAGATTGTATAATCCATAGTCGTTCCTCTTTACCTAACTTTGTAACTGGGTTGCATCGTCAATATGAATAGATTCTCTGATTTGAAAGAATCGAATAACAATAGCAAGCCCGACAGCTGCTTCAGCTGCTGCAACTATAATGATGAATAAAGGAAAAATATGTCCATCCAGATTTTGATTCACGTATCTGGTGTAAGCGACAAAGTTTAATGCTGATGCATTAAGGATGAGCTCCATCCCTAGTAGAACTGCAATCAGATTTTTTCTCGCGATGACAGCAATGAGTCCACAGATGAATAAAAAGGTGGAGATCATTAAATATGAAGTTAAAGACATCATCTTATTATGCTCCTCTTCTCGGACGTGCCACAATCGCTGCTCCAATCAATGCTCCAAGAAGAAGCACTGAAGACATTTCAAAAGCGAGAACATGGTCCGTTACTAACATAAAACCAATTTTTTCTACAGTTTCTGTGAGAGCTGGTAATTCTCCAGCTTGGTAACCGGCAATCACTCTGTGAAGAACTCTATATGCCATTAAAACAAAGATTACAGAACTTAAAATCCCGATAATATAAGTTTTAGCGTTACCCATCATTGGTATTTTTACTATTCCAAACTTATTTGATGTTTGTGATTTAGGTCCACCTGTTAACATAACGGCGAAGACCATAAGGATGACAACCCCACCGACATAAACCGCAAGCTGAGTTGCTGCAACAAAGTCAGCTCCAAGAGTTACATAAAGCCCTGCAACTCCAAGCAAGCACGTTAGGAGGTAAACACAGGCATGCATTACATTTTTCGTAACGATGACCGAAATTGCTCCTGCCACTGTTAAAAGTGTCGAAAGTATAAAGATAACATTATCCACTAATAAACTCCCTTATTCCTAATGTCCGCCGCCAGTTCCCATGGAACCGACAAATCCTGCTAACATATCCCACATAGACTGCCCATCAAGAAGATAAATCCAAAGGGCACAACCAATAAGGTTGAAGATGGCCATTGGAGTAAGATATTTCCAACATAGCGTCATTAATTGATCAACTCTAAGCCTTGGATAAGTCCATCGCACCATAATAACAAGGTAATAAAGAGCTAATGTTTTACCAAAGAAGATAAGGACTTGAAGAATTTGTCCAATGATCCCTTCCCCACCCAAGTGAAGAGGAACATTATATCCGCCAAGAAAAGCTGCTGCACCAACACCACAAACTACGAAGATTTCCACGTATTCAGCTAGAGCAAAGAAAGCAAATCTCATCCCGGAGTATTCTGTATGGTAACCAGAAACAAGTTCTGATTCAGCTTCAGGTAGATCGAATGGAGCTCTATTTGTTTCAGCAAGAGCACCAATAAAGAAAACAAAGAATCCTATAAAAGTGAAAGGATTATGAAAAATAAACCATTCTTGAGGCAGTCCACCTTGTGCACTCACTAATCCAACAAAGTTTAAAGAACCTGACATAAGAACAATTGCCATAATAGAGAGAACAACTGGAATCTCGTAACTGATAATCTGAGAAGCACCTCTCATCCCACCAAGCATTGACCATTTCGAGTTTGATGCATAACCACCAAGGAAGACGGCTACACCAACAAGAGAACCAATACCGATAAGGTAAAAAACACCAACATCAAGATTGGTGAGTGTAAATCCGCTGGAAAAAGGAAGAACCGCCAAAGTTCCGAAAACACCCGTTAAAGCGAGAAGAGGAGCGAGGCTAAAAATAAATTTATCAGCTGTGCTTGGCATGATGTCTTCTTTCATGAACATCTTTACACCATCAGCTAAAAACTGCAGAAGACCGTAAGGACCAACTCGGTTAGGTCCCATTCTAGCCTGCATATCTGCAGAAATCTTTCTTTCAGCGTAAGTTCCAAGACCACCAATTGTAGCAAGAATCGTGACTACCAAAATACAAGATATAAGGAAGATGATAAATGTGAGAAGACCAGGTCCGGCTTGTCCAAAAACGTCCGAAAAGGTTTGTAGTAAACCTTTATAACTTTCGTATTGGGATAAATAAGAAACGATCGTATTATTCATTTTTTACCCTTGCCCGTTATTTGTGTCTTTACCTGGAACATAACTCTTAACCCAGTCAAGATCACCTTTTCTCCAGCAGTAGGCGATACCTGAAATGAGAACCGCTAGAAAGATCATAATTTCTACGAGAACTAATCCACCTCTACCAATTTCATTCATCTTTTTAAAGATGACTGCGACTGGAAACATGAGAGCGGATTCAACATCGAAGATGATAAAGATCAAACCGATAACATAAAATCGCATGTTAAAGAACGACCATGCGGTACCAACAGGTTGCTCTCCACACTCGTAAGGAGTGTTTTTAGATTCACTTGGATTATGAGGACGAATTAATCTTCCAAGTAAAAGAGCAGCCAGCACCGTAATAGCGCCTAAGAATAATAGTATTACTACTGGGGTATAGATATCCAGTGAGTAGGAAGCCTCCATAGGTAACTCCGATTAATGTAATGCTCTAAAATTATTACACTCTTTATAGCAGGTTGGAAACTATTTGGAATCTACTTTCCTTAAATATTTTTTTCATGCGACACAAAATGTTTTTCATACACAAAAAGATTTTGTATTAAGCACAAATCATAATTATGGAAGCATTTAACTCACTACAAGATAAAATAAATAATTGGCTTAAAGGTCCAGAACAAAAACTCTCTGTTTACGGAGTGCATCCTCACGAATGGATTTTCACGAGTCTTTCTGGTGAGAATAAACAGCTTAGAGGACCAAAGCTTTTTGTTTTCCCGCAGTTGGAAGAGGCTGAAGAGTTTTACAACGCACTAAAAAAAATGGTGCCACGTAAGAACTTACTTCTCTTTCCAGGACTAGAACAAGATTTATATAGCAGTGTTCTGGAATCTGAGCGAAATCTTTATGAACGACTAAAAGCATTAGACCTATTAACTACAGACCCTGAGCAGCAAGTTATAGTTTCGACATTTGATGGACTGTTTTTAAAAGTACCAAATAAGGACTTTTTTAGTGAACATTCTTTTAATCTACAAGTCGAAGATATTATCTCTCCAGAAGACCTTAAGCTTAAGCTTGTCGAGATTGGTTATGACTACTCCATAACTGTAGAAGAACCAGGAACCTTTTCATCTAAGGGTGAAATTTTTGATATCTTCCCTATGTCATCTGGGCCCATTCGACTTCATTATTTTGATGAACTCATTGAATCGATCCATCCTATTGATTTAAAATCTCAAAGAACTTTAAAAGAGATTGAACTTAAATCGATTCGTCTTGGACCATGCCCACATATTCTTACGAGAGAATCTTTTCGAAATCAGCTCAGGGCTAATATCCCCCAACCTGCTCCTGGAAACTTAACTCGCTTTGAAAAGCGAAAAGAGATTTTTAATCGACTCAGTTCCGGGGAATTATTTGAAGATTATGTAAATTATTTTCCTCTTTTCTTTTCCTCTTCTTCCACTCTATTAGACTATTTGCCTGAGAATTGTCAGATCACTCTTTTTGAAAGTTTTAAAATTCAACAAGAGATGGAAAATTTTAAAGAAGACCTCAGAGCAACTTACGAAGGAGTACAGGAAGATACTTCGAGCGATAATCTTCTTGGTGAACCAGAATATTTTTTTGATACAAATTTTGAATTTCCTCATAATAAAAAGGTTATCTCCTGTAATTATCTCCATATTACTGATGATGAAGATTCCCTTGGAAATACAATTGAGCTCAATCTTGAACCATCAAGATCTTTTATTTTTAGAGATATCAACCCTACTCTTAATAAGTTTGAGCAGCTCAAAGAAGTCTTTTCTAATTTATCTAAAATTCTAGCTCGTGAAGGCTTTCTAATTATCGCTTGTCATGGTGAAAGCTCTAAAGAAGAAATTAAATATCTCCTAGAAGAAAATGGGCTTACCTCCACTTTAGGGAATCGGCTCTCATTTATTGAATTTCCTCTTCAATCTGGCTTTTATTATAAAACAGGAAAAACTCTTGTTCTTTCAGATAGTGATCTGTTTGGAAATAAGAAAAGTAAAGCTAAAAGCACGTCCCCCAAACATGTTGACCTTTTTGCTGAACAACTTTCTACTCTTCAATTAGGTGACTACGTTATTCATAACGAACATGGAATGGGTAAATATACCGGAATGCAAACTATGGCGGTTGGCGGATCCAGTAGTGATTTCCTTATTATTGAATATACTCAAGGAGATAAAGTTTATGTTCCTGTTTATAAGCTAAACCTAATCCAAAAACATTCAGATGCGACTTTAAATATAAAAGTCGATAGTTTAAGAACCAATAAGTTCTCTAAGCTTAAAGAAAAAGCTCGAAATGCTATTAAAACTCTCGCATTTGACTTATTGAAGCTGCAAGCGGAAAGAGAATCCAGCGATGCCTTTACCTTTTCTCCTCCAGATCATCTTTATTACGAGTTTGAACTAGCCTTTCCTTTTACCGAAACACCAGATCAAAAAGAAGCAATTCATGATGTTCTAGATTCTATGCAAAAGCCAAAGCCAATGGATCATCTTGTTTGTGGGGATGTTGGTTTTGGAAAAACCGAGGTCGCTATACGTGCTGCCTTTAAAGCGGTACTCGATAAAAAACAAGTGGCGGTCCTTGTTCCAACAACTGTTTTAGCCTATCAGCATTTTCACAGTTTTCAAAAAAGACTTAAAGATTTTCCTGTTAATGTGGACTATCTTTCAAGGTTTAAATCCCCAAAACAGAGAAAAGAAACTCTTCAAAAGGTAGAAGGAGGAAAAGTCGATATAATTATCGGAACTCATATGCTTTTATCTGATAAAATTAAATTTAAAGATCTTGGACTTGTTGTCGTCGATGAAGAGCAACGTTTTGGAGTAAATCATAAAGAAAAATTAAAACTTATGAAAAGTACTGTTGATTTTCTCACTCTAACAGCGACTCCAATTCCACGAACACTTCAGCTTGCCTTTTTAGGCCTTAAAGAGCTTTCTCTTATAAAAACTGCTCCCCCAAAAAGACAGTCGATTAAGACTTATGTCATCAAAGAAGATTTTTTCACCATTAAAGAGGCAATCGAAAGAGAGCTTAGTCGTGGTGGACAAGTTTTTATTGTTCATAACCGAGTAAAGGATATTGAAAAGTACACTTATAAT
The DNA here is from genome assembly GCA_965365285.1 of uncultured bacterium. Classification (GTDB taxonomy): domain Bacteria; phylum Bdellovibrionota; class Bacteriovoracia; order Bacteriovoracales; family Bacteriovoracaceae; genus JAURDE01. Next base: position 102,987 of record CBDUBC010000001.1, on the reverse strand, counting down.
ATTCAGCAACTCGTTCCATCAGCAAAAATTGTCTATGCGCATGGACAAATGTCTGAAACCGAACTCGAAAAAAGAATTACTGGCTTCTATGAAGGTCAATATCAAATTCTTGTTTCAACAACTATAATCGAATCAGGAATTGATATCCCTAATGCCAACACCATGATTATTAATCGAGCGGATACTTTTGGACTTTCTCAGCTCCATCAACTCAGAGGTAGAATTGGTCGCTCTGAAAAGAAGGCCTATGCTTATTTCGTCATTCCTAAAACAGGAGTCCTTACCGATATCGCGAGAAAAAGAATTAAAGCAATTCAAACCTACGCGGATAAAGGTAGCGGTTTTAATATTGCCAATTGTGATCTTGAAATTAGAGGTGCTGGAGATATTCTTGGTGCCTATCAATCAGGTCATATTGAATCCATTGGCCTTGAGCTTTACATGGAGCTTCTAAAAGAGGCTATTGATGAACTTAAAGGTGAAAAGCAGATTATCAACCGTGACATTGAAATCATCACCCCATTTCCCTGTTTCATACCTAATAATTTTATTGAAGATGCTGCTCTAAGACTTAAGGAATATAAAAGACTTTCTAATTGTACCGATTTCAAAGACCTCGAAGCGATTAGCGAGGAGCTTGAAGATATTTTTGGACCTTTTCCAAGTGAGCTTCGTCACTTATTCACAATTTTTGAAGTTCGAATCAAACTTCAAAAAACAGGAATTAAAAGTGTTAAGGTCGCTGGTAGTATTATTTCTCTTGAGTTTGATAAAAATATTCTTGACCAAAACCCTGAGTTAAAAGGTAGGGTTATTGACACCTTTATTTCTCGTCCCAAGAAATTTCAGTTCTCTCCAAATTACAAGGTCGTCTACACTCACAAGAAAAGTGTTGATACAGAAGACCTTTTGAAGTTTGCTGAGGAAATAGCCGAGTTGATTAATCTGACTAATTAATCTTTTTTGCTTAGGTTTATTTAAATATTCGTTTTTATACTATAAAATAAAATGAAATCTATATAAGGACATTTCATGAAATTTTTTTGGTTCATAACTCTTCTTTCTCTAACAACTACTATTCTTAGTGCCCAAGAAGAATTCGTCGCTGAAGTGAATGGAAAGAAAATTACTAAAGAAGTCTTTGAACAATCTTTCAAACAAAATCAGCTTTTTGTAACCAATAAAAAATTAACCAAAGAAAAAGTTCTTGATGATCTCATCAACCGTGCTCTTGGAATTGAAAAGGCGCAAAAAGAAGGACTTGATAAAGATCCTGTTGTTCAGGAAAAAATGAACGATGTCCTTTATCATGCTCAAGTTTCAAAAGATCTTGAGGGAGAACTTCTCAAAATTAAAGTCACTGATGATGAAGTAAAAAGCTATTACAAGAAAAACCCTGAATATAGGACTGCTCATATTCTATTTAGAGTTCGGGCAAATCCAGACAATGCTGAGACAGAAGAGGCGCTCAAGCAGGCTCTTAAGGTCTATCAAGCAGCTCAAAAGAAACCAGGTAAATTTTCAGAGCTAGCAAACAAATATAGCCAAAGCTCCACTGCAGTAAATGGTGGGGACCTTGGATTTCAACCTGCCGTGATTATGGCCCCTGAGTATTTTGAGGCGATCAACGGAAAATCAAAGGGTTATATTTCTCCTCCTGTCAGAACTCAGTTTGGTTACCATATCATCAAGGTTCTTGCGGTTAAGGACTTCAAAGATATCAATGTCCCTAGATATAAGAAAATCGTCTATGACACAAAGCGTGATTCTGTTATGGAAAGCTACTTCAAAAGGCTTCGTGCAAAGGCGAATATAAAAATTAACCAGTCCGCCCTTAAGTAAGCAATTTCTTTACAACAAGGCCCTCGAAAAGGTAATTTGTTGAGCGCAAAGTCAAAAATCAATAGGGATGAAATAAATGCGCTCAATTCTAATTCTTTTAGTCCTTTGGTCTTCACTTCTAGAGGCTAAAATTCTCGATAAAATAACGGCGATTGTAGATGACAAGACTTTCACTGAAAGTCAGATCCAACGAGTTCTTCGAACTTTAAGAACAAGAAAAGAAATTAGTCCTCAAATTTATAGTGAAAATCTTAAAAGAGAAGAAGTTGTTGAGATTTTTATAAACCGAGTTCTCATCAGGGAAAAGCTTAAAGAAATGGGATATCTAATTGGAGATGACCAGGTTGAGGCCCAAGTTAAGCAAACCGAATCAAGACTGGGTCTTAATAGAGCGACTTTTATGGAGTTTCTTTCTCGAAATGGACTTAATTTTGATGAGTATTTTGAAATTATTCGAGAAACCATTGAATACAATATTTTTATGTCTAGAATTATTCAGCCTATGATCTCTATAACTGAGCAAGAGATTAAAAATACATTCTTCAAGAATCACTCAAAAGATAAGAGTTTTACTTTTAAGTATAATCTCGTGGATTTCTCCATTGATAAAGCAAAGCTTTCAAGCTCTGACCTCTCACAGTTTCAAAGTACGATGGAAAAGTATCAGACTACAGGAGTACTACCTAACGCTTACTCATCGGTTTCCACTAACGTTCTCGGTGAAGTAACAGAAGAGTTTTTAACGAAAAACCTCATTGAGGTCTTAAAAGAAACGGAAGAAGGAAAGTTTTCTACTCCTGTACTCATTGGTAAAGAGTACCATGTCTTTTTTGTAAAGAAGAAGGATCTCATGGAGTCTGAACTTTATAACAGAGGTAAAGGTCAGATTCAGGCTTATTTGTTTCAGAAAAAATCACAAAGTATGAAAGACGTTTGGTTTCAAAGAGAAGGTAATAAGCACTATATTAAAAAGTATTTATGATTTTAGTTACGCAAGGACATGAACATTCAATCGGACTAGAAGTTTTTTTAAAAAGCTTCTTAATGATCGGGGTCGATCAAAGGGCAGAGTTTGTTCTTTTTTGCTCTCAAAAATCTCTTGAAACGACACTTCAACTCAATTCTATTCAATATAGAATAGAAAATAATACACTTTATTATAGCGGAGCTACTCTTAATTGTTTCTTTATCAACGCTGGTTTTGGTAATCATTCAGAAAGTACGATTACTTTACTAAATGCCCTTAACCAAATTAAAGAAGATGACATCCTCATCACTCTGCCCACTTCAAAAGATCAACTTACGATCAACGGAATAAATGCAGCAGGATATACAGAATATCTTCGAAAGGCTTTTGGCAACAAAGATCTGGGTATGTGCTTTATCTCCGAAAAAGAAAATATCCTTCTTGTAACGGATCATATTGCTCTTGAAAATGTTTTTGAATCTCTCCAAAGACAAACTATTCATAATAAGATCCTTTATGCCTTAAAGGGCTTTGATAAATACTTTACTCCTCTCAACAAACTCCTCGTTGCTGGGCTTAATCCCCATGCAGGAGAGAATGAGATGCTTGGCAAACAAGAGCGAACCATTACTCAGGCAGTGGAGAATCTCAATAAGATTTTTCCTGAAAAGCAAATCATAGGACCTCTTCCTGGAGACTCTCTTGCTCTTCGAGGTGAAGACCTGACTAAGGTCCTCCAAGTCTATATGTATCACGATCAAGGTCTTTCTTATTTCAAAGGTCGAAACGGACTTCTGGCCGCAAATATTACCATGGGATTACCATTTCTTAGAATGAGTGTAGATCACGGAACTGCTTTTGATCTCTACGGTAAAAATATGGCCAATCCTCTTGGATGTTTATATGTCCTCCAGCTTGCTTTACAGGCTGGAAAAAACATCACAAAGAATCAGCATGAAAATCGATCACATCAACATATCTAAGGCAAAAGTCCATAACCTTAAAAGTATTAACGTTAGCATCCCTAAAAACTCCTTAGCAGTTATTACCGGTCCTAGTGGATCAGGAAAATCTAGTCTTGCTTTTGATACCATCTACGTGGAAGGACAAAGACGTTATATTGAAAGTTTATCAAGTTATGCCAGACAGTTTTTAGGGCAATATCAACCTCCAGATGTTGAGTCTATTACAGGTTTATCTCCCTCTATAGCTATAGACCAAAAAAGCACCAGCAATAATCCAAGGAGTACGGTAGGAACGATCACTGAAATCTATGATTATATGAGAGTTTTATGGGCCCGAGTAGGAAGCCTATTTGATCCATTAACGGGTGAGGAAATTCAAAAGTATACTCCTCAGCAAATCGTTCGAGAACTTTTAAGGTATAAAGAAAAAACTAAGCTTCAAGTTATGGCCCCGTTAAAAGGCGACCTTAAAAAAGAATTTGTGAAGCTTATGGGACTAGGATTTGCTCGAGTTTACGTAAACGAGGAAATCCTTACCCTTGAAGAAGTGAAAGGAAAAAAGGGAATAAAAGAAGCCAGTGTGGTTATTGACCGAGTTCTTATTAAAAAAGGGATTGATAATCGATTAACTGATTCCATAGAGCTTGCTCTTAAAATGGGTGAAGGACTTATTCACGTGATGGTGAATGAGGATCTCATTAGCTTTAGTGAAAACTACCAGGGAAGTGATGGAACGATCTATCCAGATCTCGAGCCTAGACTTTTTTCTTTTAATTCCCCTCTTGGTGCTTGCCCTAATTGTAATGGACTTGGACAATCAAAAAGATTTGATAAATCTCTTATGATTACAGATAAAACAAAGTCTATAATCAATGGTGCCATTGAGCCTTTGGCCAAAAAGAATAATTTTCTCTTCCGAATGGTTCAAGGAGTCGCGAAAGCAGAGAAGGTAGATCTTAAAAAGCCATACGAAGAAATTCCTGACTCCTTTAAAAAGATCCTTTTTGAAGGAAATAATAAGATATATAAATATGAATTTTCTAGTGAAAATTCTAATTTTGAATTTAATAAAATCTTTCCGGGAATTATAGAATGGTTAGAAAAAAAATATGTGGAGACTTCTAGTGAGCTTAAAAGAGCTGAATTAGAAAAGTTTATGCACACAAAGACCTGTCCTTCCTGCCAGGGGCACAGATTAAATTCAACGGCCCTTTCTACTCTTATTAACAAAAAAAATATCGTCGAGATAACAACACTTTCCATAGATGAGTGTGCAGATTTCTTTAAAAAATTAAAATTTAAAGGTCAAAAAGCAGTTATTGCTGAAAAAGTTCTTAAAGAAATCAATGCAAGACTTCAGTTCTTAAAGGATGTTGGTCTCAATTACTTAAACCTTAACCGTGCTGCAATGACCTTGTCTGGTGGTGAAGCCCAAAGAATTCGTTTAGCCACTCAGATAGGATCAGCTTTATCGGGTGTCCTATATGTTCTTGATGAGCCTAGTATTGGTCTTCATCAAAGAGATAACCAAAAGCTTATCCAGACAATGAAAAATCTAAGAGATCTTGGAAATACGGTCATTGTCGTAGAACACGATGAAGAGACAATTAAAGAAGCCGATTATATTGTGGACATGGGCCCAGGAGCTGGTGTTCATGGTGGAGATATCGTTTATGCTGGAGACTTTAAAAAACTAAAAACTTCTAAAAAGAGTCTTACAGCTAAGTTTATCGCTAAAAAAGAAGTCATTGAAATTCCTGAAAGAAGAAAGCTTCGAGATGGAATTACTATTAAAGGTGCAAAAGAAAATAATCTAAAAGATATGAATGTTCATATTCCTCTTGGAGGTCTTGTTTGTATCACAGGAGTGAGTGGGTCTGGTAAATCTTCTCTTATTCATGAAGTCCTTGTCCCCGCACTAAAATCTAATCTTCGAAAAGCCTATCAAGCTGGATATGAGAGAGATAATTATAAATCTATTGAAGGACTTGAAAAGATAGATTCAGTAATTGAACTTGATCAATCCCCTATTGGTCGAACTCCAAAATCCAACCCCGCTACCTATACATCTGCATTTGACAGTATTCGAACTCTTTTTAGTAATCTTCCTGAATCTAAAGTTAGGGGCTATAAGCAAGGTCGTTTTAGCTTTAATGTTAAAGGTGGGCGATGTGAGGAATGTGAAGGAAATGGGGTTAAAAAAATTGAAATGCACTTTCTTCCAGACGTCTATGTTACGTGTACGGAATGCTTAGGAAAAAGATATAATAAAGATACCCTCTCTATTCTCTTTAAGGGTCTTTCAATTAGTGATGTCCTTAATCTCACAGTCGAAGAAGCGATGGATGTCTTTAAAAATCAAAGAAAGATCCATCACATCCTCTCTACTTTAAACAGTGTGGGGCTAGGCTATATGGGATTAGGTCAATCTGCGACTACTCTCTCAGGTGGAGAGGCCCAAAGACTTAAGCTTGCAAAAGAGCTAGCTAAAATGACCAAGGGCCATTGCATTTATATTTTAGATGAGCCAACCACTGGTCTCCATTTTCAGGATATTAAAGTTCTTCTTTCCGCGATTAATGATCTCGTAGAAAAAGGTAATACCGTCCTTGTGATTGAACATAATCTTGATGTTATTAAAGTCGCTGATCATATTATCGATCTAGGACCTGAGGGGGGAGAGCAAGGAGGATTTATTGTTGCAGAGGGAACTCCAGAAGAGGTTTGTAAAAATAAAAAATCTCATACTGCTAAATATCTGAAGGACTATCTCTCATGAGATCGCAGCTTTCTGAATTCCAAGGTCTTAAAGGAAATAAGCTTCTTGCCTCTAATCAAATTATTGTGGAAGGCCCAAAAGGTATTAGAAAACTGCTTCAAAAGAATTTTAAAATTAAAAAAGTTCTCATTGAGAAATCTCTCTCAGAAGAATTCTCTGAACTTTGTGAAAAAACGGAAGAAGTTTATTTTCTGGACTCCAAAGAAATTAAGGAGCTCACAGGATTTCATTATCATAGAGGACTTCTAGCTTTAGCTGAAGGTGAACTTTATTCTCCTCTAGAAGAATTAAAGCCTCCGTTTCTCATTCTCAATGGACTTACTAGTCCTGAAAACGTTGGTTCGATCGTAAGAACGGCTAGGGCTTTTGGAGTAGAATCCATTGTCATTGACTCTAAAACGGTTTCTCCTTTTTTAAGAAGATGCATTCGAGTCTCTATGGGTAATATCTTTGATGTTAAAGTTCATAAGACCGAGGATCTTCTTAGTTTGATGGAAACCTTAAAGGGAAAGGGAACCTCTTTTGTGGGGACGGCCCATATCGATCGCTCCATTGATATTAAAACTTGGAAACCTAATCGAAGCGAGGCGATTATTATTGGGAGTGAAGGTCATGGAATGGATCAAGAAATTATGAGAGCTTGTGATGAGATGGTTAAGATACCTATTTCAGATTATGTCGCCCACCTCAATGCCTCAGTGGCCGCCTCTATTGTTTTATATCATATGAGTTTATAAAAGCGCTCTGAACGAGCGCTTAGGTTACTATTCAAATTTTCTAATAAGAGAAGACATTTCAAGAGCAGAGAGAGCACACTCCCAGCCTTTATTACCAGCTTTAGTTCCAGCTCGTTCAATCGCTTGCTCAATAGTGTCTGTTGTAAGAACTCCAAAGATTACTGGAAGTTCTTCATCAAGAGATACTTTGGCGATCCCTTTAGATGTTTCAGCGCAAACATAATCAAAATGAGAAGTAGATCCTTTGATCACAGCACCTAAACAGATCACGCCATCATATTTTCTCGTCTTTGCCATTTTTTTGGCAAGAAGAGGAATTTCGAATGCACCTGGTACCCACGCCACATCAATATCGGCTTCATTTACATCATGTCTTTTTAGACAATCTAGAGCCCCTTCCATTAGTTTAGAAGAAATAAACTCATTAAATCGCCCTACGACTAGAGCAAACTTTTTACCTTCGCCATTTAATCGGCCTTCAATAATATTCATAAAATCTCCTTAATGGGGTCCATTGAGAATGGTGTGTCCCATTTTATCTCTTTTTGTTTTGAGGTAATGAAGATTGGTTTCATTGGGAGCAACTTCAAGAGGAAGTTTTTCACTAATTTGAATTCCGTACTTCAATAGATCAAATAATTTATTTGGGTTATTTGTAAGAAGTTTAATTTGTTTAACACCCAACGCCTTTAGCATTTGTGCTGCAAAACCATAGCTTCTAAGATCTGACTTAAAACCAAGCTTATGATTAGCATCAACGGTATCATAGCCTTTATCTTGAAGTCGATAAGCCTTAATCTTGTTGATCAAACCAATTCCTCGACCTTCTTGCTTTAAATAAAGAAGAATCCCTCTTCCTTCTTTTTCAATCTGTTCCATACTCTTTTTGAGCTGATCACCACAATCACATCGTTTTGATCCAAAAACATCTCCAGTGAAACATTCAGAGTGAACTCGAACGGTAACAGGCTCAGGGTTCACTTCGTTATTCACTTCCCCTTTAACAAATGCCAGGTGGTGCTCACCTCTGTTAAAGATGTTTTCAAAAGCATGAAGCTTAAAAGTTCCAAATTCATTTGGAAAATCAATTGCTGAAATTTCTTCAATAAAAGTTTCTTTTTTAATTCGATAATCAATCAAATCCTTAATGGTGATAATCTTCATATTGAATTCTTTGGCCATTTCCATAAGCTTTGGAACTCTCGCCATAGACCCATCAGGATTAGAAATTTCACAAATAATTCCGGCGGCCTTTAGACCAGCTAATCTTGCGAGATCAACAGCAGCCTCTGTGTGGCCATTTCTCACGAGAACCCCACCATCTTTAGCGATAAGTGGAAAGATATGTCCTGGTCTTAAAAGCTCATCTGGTCTCGTTGCTGGATTCACCATAGATTCAATAGTCTTAGATCGATCTACTGCAGAAATACCTGTTTCTGTATCTTGATGATCAACCGAAACCGTAAATGCAGTATGGTGGATTGAATCATTATTTCCAATCATAAGAGAAAGACCAAGCTCGTTGGCCCTTTTTGATGTGATTGGCGTACAGATTAAGCCTCTTCCATGCACGGCCATAAAGTTTACCGCTTCAGGAGATACTTTTTCTGCGGCCATAACGAAGTCCCCTTCGTTCTCTCTATCTTCATCGTCAACAACAATAATGATTTTTCCATCTTTAATATCTTTAATAGCCGATTCAATGTCATCAAATTTAATCACAATTAATATCCTTTGCTTCTTATCCAATCAAGGGAGAGGTCTTTTTTATCACTAGTTCCTCCAAGAATGGATTCCACATATTTCGCTAGTATATCTATTTCTAGATTAAGCCCATCCCCTACTTTTCTATTTCTTAGGATTGTGTTTTCCCAAGTATGAGGAATAATAGAAACTTCAAAATCATTTGCTTTTTTATCTGCAACGGTAAGACTAATTCCTTCAATCGCAATAGAGCCTTCCTTAACAATATATTTAGAAAGGTTTTCAGGTCCTCTTATTCTCAGAATGTAATTCTTTCCTTTTCGAGTGACAGACTGAAGACTACCTACTCCATTCACATGTCCTTGAACCAGATGGCCTCCTAGTCGATCGCTAAGTCTTAATGCAAGTTCTAGGTTTACTTCATCTCCAGTTTTTAAGGTAGAGAACGTCGTTTTTTCTAAGGTTACGTGAACGGCTTGAACAGTGAAAGTTTCTTTGTCAAAGGCAACAACCGTTTGGCAGCAACCATTCACCGCTACTGAATCATCGATACCAATTTCTTTAATTAGAGATTTGGAGGCAATCGTAAATTCCTTACCTTCATTATTAGGCGTAATTTTTACGATCTTTCCTAATTCTTTTACTAAACCAGTAAACATTTTAATTTCCTATCTCTAAAAGTTGATCGACTCCGACTCTTCGTGAGTCAAGGATGGTGTGTCGTTTCACTTCCGAGAGATCTTCAAAATGTTCTCCGAGAACATTGATACCTTCTCCCATGAAGAATGGGGCTTGGAAAGCGCTGATCCTATCATAAAGCCCTTCTTTAATAAATGAAGAATATAGCTTCGCGCCACCCTCGACTAAGACAGATGTTATACCCTCATCTGATAAGGCCTTAAGGGCCTTAAATAAGAGGCTTCCAGGAGCGTGTTTATCAACTAGAAGGATCTTAATATCGTTTCGATAAAAGAAGTCTTTAATAGTTTCTAACGCATTACTCCATTTGTCTACTTCCGTGAGTACGATTGTCTTTTTCTTAAATTCATCATTGAAAAGATCAGAGTCCAAATTCATTGCAGAAGGATTACCTATCACAATTCGATAGGGACACTTCCCAAAGCTTTCTACATCTCGAATGGTAAGCTTTGGATTATCTTTATTGAGAGTCTCTCGACCAACCATAACGGCATCATAATCAAAACGCATTTGATGAACGATCTTTCTAGATTCTTCACAAGTAATCCACTTACTCATTCCATTAGTAAGTGCGATCTTTCCATCAAGGCTCATCGCCATTTTCAGATGAACAAAAGGAAGACCGCTTGTAATGAATTTAAAAAAGGTTTCATTAAGCTTTTTCCCTTCTTTTTCAAGAAGACCAAGCTCTACTTCTAAACCGGCCGCTCTTAATAATTTTATACCTTTTCCACAAACCTTAGGATTTGGATCTAGGTTACAAAGTACAACTCGTTTAATCTTTTTTTCAATTAGAAGATCAACGCAAGGAGGTGTTCTCTTGTCATGGTGGCAACAAGGTTCAAGGTTACAGTAAAGAGTAGCACCCTCTACAGATTCAATACTGTTTTTAATAGCGACCACTTCAGCATGATCGGTTCCAGCTCTCTCATGAAAGCCTTCACCAATAATATTATGATCTTTGACAATCACGGCCCCTACCATAGGATTTGGGGAGACGAGTCCTCGCCCCTTTTTGGCCAGCTCAAGCACTCTTTGCATGTAGAATTGATCAGATCTTTCCAAAGTAAAAAACCTCTTTTAAATAGGCTCTCTTTCTACCTTGCCAAGCATTATTCCACAAGACTTCTATAAAAAATCTATTGTTTTCAGTATGTTAATGAACCAAATTATGTGATTTCAATAAATTAGATGACTAGCAATGTATCAATTCCGTGAAAATATTCGTCTTTCTAATTTTCGAAGTCCGCCTTTGAGGTGTTTTTCAATAAACCACCTTTGGAAGTTTGGATGGGCGTACCTTGAATCATATTTAATGACCCATAATAGATCAGTGGTATCATCGTCATTTGGAAAAACTGCATGATCCCCAAGATGATTTTTCATAAACGAGGATTTCGTCACTCTATACCTCACTAATTTATTAGGAATGATAATCGTATAAGTTTCGTCGGTAGTACCTACAAAAGGTGCTTTTATTCTTCTTACATATCCTAAACCTAGAGGATTTTTAGAAATCCCAGGTGGAATGATTTCATTGAAATTACCTAACCAGTTTTTAATTTTATCGATTTCGTAAAAATGAGAGAGGACTTCTTTGGGTGTCCCCTTAAAGGTTTTAAATAAAATAATTTCTCTATCCGTTTTTTTATAGATAGGGTCTATACACTGACCTTCACCATTACAAGCCTTACTCTCTTTAGGATAGAAGCTTTTTTCATGCTCGTATTCCGCTAGTCTTTTTAGAACTCTGGCCTCTTTTTCTACTCCATTGGTAAGAACTTTTCTCTGCATAAGATTAATAAGTTCAGCACTATTCCCTTTGAACTTCTCAGTAGTCATATAGAGAGTTTTATTTTTACCAAGTGAACGTAACCATCTACACCTTTGAGAATAACCAACAGTCTTAAAGAGGATTTTGTTTCCCCAACACCATCTTCTCATGCTTCCTTGATCCTCAAAGGCTTGAGTCCAAAGGACTTCTGGGAATTGAATTACTTTTCCTAATTTAACAACGAATTTTAATTTTCCTCCAATTTTGAAGTCTGATTTCAATTTGGGCATGAAAGGATTCCAAACCTTATAGCGGTTTAAATCTGTTATAATTGACCAAACTTGTTCTATTGGAGCATTAATTACGATCTCTCTGTAAATCGCATTTCTTCTTTGAAAACCATTACTATCCTTGCAATAGCTTTTTGGATTAAGCTTTACGCCACACTTTTCTATCATATGACCTAAATCATAATCTGGAGAATCTAGGGGATATAAAATAGGACCTTTAGCAAAACTTGTACTTATAAATAAAATATAGACTAATAATGTTTTCATTTCTTAATTGTAACATATAGAAAAGTAACTGATTAAAATTTTAGAATATTTCGCGATTTATATTTAAAATTAAGCTAGGAATATAGAGAATGACTAGTTTAGTAAAAACTAATAATTTCAATTCTAGATTCTTATCGATTATTTTTATATTGCTTATTTTTTTCCCATTTTCGTTTAACAGCTATTCATGTACATCTAAAAGTGGATCAAGCATTTCGGTTGGAGACAAATTAATACGTTTTCCTGGTGGCGTTATGAATGAGGTTTATAGGGCAGGTCAGATTCAGTCAAAAAAAAATATGGTTCAAGTTTTAGAAAGGTATAATTGCGATGAGATTGAGGTTAAAGGTGTTAATCCTAGAAGAACAACCAAAACTAATTGTGATTGGCTAAAAACCAATAATCAATCTATTTCCGCTAAAGGTGGTTGGATTAATTGTTCTACAATAGACATGTAAATTAAAATGATATTTACCTCTTTTTACAAAAAGAGGGTTTTTGCTAATAAAAAAGGGCCCTGATCAGGGCCCCTATATCTTCAATAATTTAAATAAAAATTACGCTAGGAAGATAGAGATAAGGGTAAAGATAACAAGAGATTCCATAAGAGCTAGACCAAGAATCATTGGAGTCATGATTTTGTCAGCAGCAGATGGGTTTCTAGCGATACCTTCAAGAGCAACAGAAGCAGCACCTGATTGTGACTTAGTTCCAACAGAAGCAGCAAGAGCTACAGCTAGGAAATAAACAGCAGCTTTGATTGTAGAAGATTGAGCGTCAGACCAACCTTCAGCGAAAACTGGAGTTGCAGCGAAAAGTGTTGCAGCAGCGAATACTAATTTTTTCATTTTTTTCTCCTTTAAAGAAAATATAATTAATGATGTGCGTGCTCATCATGATCGTGATGAGCTACCGCTAAACTGATATAAACCATTGATAGAATTGTAAAAACATAGGCCTGGATAAAACAAACAAGAAGACCAAGCAGCATGGCCGCGATGGGAACAATCAGAGGCGCTAGATCAGAGAACTGAACAAGAACCAAGTGATCACCATACATATTCCCACGAAGCCTTAGGGCCAGAGAGATTGGTCTAATAAAGTTAGAGATGATTTCAATTGGAAAAATTAGAATGGCCATATACCAAAGTGGACCAGCAAAATGCTTAAGGTAATTAACCACACCAACTTCTTTAGCACCTACGAAGTTATAGTAGATGAAAGAGAACACACCAAGAGCAAGAGTTGTATTGAGGTATTCTGTTGGAGGAAGAAATCCTGGAATAAGACCAATTACGTTTGAAAAAAGAATAACGATAAAAACAGTAGACACAAATCCAAAGTATTTATCGGCTTCTTTCTCACCGATAACAGCTTTACATTGAGAGTAAATAAATTGTCCGTAAAGCTCACTCATATTTCTAAGTGTGATTCCTCTATCTGGAATAACTGGGTTCGTTACGTTTGCCATTTTAGATCGATAAAGAAGACCAAGAACAATGAGAACCAAGCCAACGAAAGCATAAGTGATAATATACTCAGGAATATGTGTTCCAAGCGCATGCTGAATAGAGCTGATCCAAGTGAATCCTCCTGCTGCATGAGAGTTGAAAGAAAACAATAAAGCGATTGTTGAAAGAATTTTTTTCATTCTTTTTCCTAAGATAATGATTGATTAGCGAGCTATAGTTAACGTATTTGACTCGATTTGTATAGCTTTACGATGAGTGTTTAAAACCTTTAATGCTTAGAGTTAAAACAAAGATTAAAACGACGTAGTTAAGGATGGGAAAAATGACTTGCTTGTCCATAAACTGATAGGCTGCGTAGAACCCACCAAATAAAATAAGAAACTTAAGAAGGAAAAAGACAAGTACCTTTTTATTCCCTTTATTTTTCTGCTTCTCACCATCACGGGCATTGAGAACAAATTCTTTTACACCTTGCACCAACAAATATTGATTGGCCAAAGTTGCGATTAGAGCAATAAGGACCCCATAAACGTCCTTGAGATCTCTGGAGAAGGCCAAAAAGATCGAAGTCGATAGAATTAGCAGGATAATATAACGAGGCCAATTAATTAGAACCATCTTCACCTTTATTTCGGACAGCAAGGGTGTAACGTATTATGAGGAAAACGTAATTAAATAAAACGAGAACAAAGATCGTCCAACCAACGGTTTTTGAAAAGATCTCCATCTTAATCAGTTCCCACGTTCCCCATGCCATAAAAAGAATAGAGGAGGGAAAACTTAAAGCCAGGCCTAGGATTTGGAGCCATTTTTTATCAAATTTCAATTTTATCTCTTTCTTGCAATTCTTCTGTTGTATACGGCATTGAGCCTATTTTGGACAACCTCAATATTAGGATATTCCCCTAAAATAGAATAATAAAGATTATAAGCACTTTTAAGCTCTTCCATAGTTTCGTAGGCATTTGCCATCAGAAATGTTGTTTTCACCACTTGGTCTCTTCTTTTTTCTATTGAAATATATCTTTTCCAAGAAAGAATCGCCTCTCTCCAATTATTTTTAAGATAGTGAATGAGTCCTAGATAATAAAAAGATTTTACAAAATACTCCCCATTTTCAATGCCATTCAGTTTTGTAAAGGCGGCTTGACTCTGCTCATATTCATTGAGTTTAAAATGAGACAGGGCAAGTCTAAAAAGAAAGGTTTCATAATTATTAAGTCGTGGAACAAATTGAGTGAGCTTATTATAGCTCTGCTTTGCCTTTTGAAAGTCCTTCATATAATCAAAGGCAAGATTGGCGACTTTTTCCTCTGCTTTAACGGTCCAAAAAAGATCATCAGAAACTTTAATAACCTGTTCATAATAATAAAGGGCCGTTTTGAGCTTTCCAATGTGAATGGAATAAATCTCTCCTAATTGAAAAAAGATTTTAATTTTGATTTCATTGTTGATCGTTTTCTTTAGAAGATTTTTATATTGGCGAACGGCCTTATCATAATCTTGGGCCTTAACGTAGTCCTGTGCCCTGAGGATCTCCTTGTGATACGTAGGAGTAAAATCACAGGAGATCAACAGACATAGAAATAGAATGCTACTAGCTTTCTGTAGTAAGCTCTTCATCTTCAACGATTCTCTCCACGGCCACAACTTTTTCACCGGCCTTGAGCTTAATCACTCGAACGCCTTGCGTGGTTCTACCAAGAAGAGAAACACCATCCATATTGGTTCGGATGACTTGTCCTTTATCGGTAATGATCATGAGTCCGTCTTTATCAGTTACAGGCTTAATCGAAACAATCTCACCATTTTTATCAGTAAGTCTCATGGCGAGAATTCCTTTTCCACCCCTTGTTTGTCGTCGATATTCAGAAGCACTTGTTCGTTTTCCGTAACCATTTTCAGTAACAGATAGAATTTCTACAGAGTCATCGATAATTTCCATACCAATGATTCTCTCGCTTCCTTCTAGGCTGATACCTTTAACCCCTTGGGAAACTCTTCCCATAGGTCTACAGTCACTTTCTTTGAATCGAATAATTTTTCCTGATGTAGAGCAAAGAAGAACATCTTTTTTTCCGTCCGTAATTCGAACATTACAGATGCTATCTCCGTCTTGAACCTTAATCGCCCGAAGTCCAGTTTGCTTAATCTTCTTGTATTCAGAAAGGTTTGTCTTTTTAACAATCCCTTTCTCCGTCGCAAAAATAAGAAATTGATCATCTTCACTTTCTTCAATATTTGGTACACAGATGATTTCTTTAATTTTCTCACCTGCAGGGACCTGAATAAGGTTAGCGATATTTCTACCTTTAGTAGTTCTTGTTCCCTCAGGAACGCCATATACTTTCTTAGAGAAGACAACACCTCTATTGGTGAAGAAAAGAAGTGTAGAGTGCGTGTCGGCAACGAAGATGTCCGTAAAAAAGTCATCATCATTAGCGGCACCCTTAACACCTGTTCCCCCTCTTTTTTGGGTTTTGTAGGTGTCCATGGCCATTCGCTTAATATAACCTTTATGAGTAATCGTTACGATTTGATCTTCTTGCTTAATAAGATCCTCTATTTGAATATCATCACCTTGAGCAATAATTTCAGTTCTTCGATCATCTCCATACTTTTCAATAATTTCTTCAAATTCTTCTCTAATGATCGCTTTGATTTTATTTTCGTCTGCTAAAATACCTTTTAATTCAGCAATAAGGGCCATCACTTCATCGTATTCTTTGACGATCTTATCTCTTTCAAGACCAGTCAGCCTTCGTAGCTGCATATCAAGAATGGCTTGAGCTTGAATTTCCGAGAGCTCATATTTTGCAATTAACTGCTCTTTGGCTTCCGCTGGTCCTTTTGCTTTTTTAATCAGCTCAACAATCGGATCAATATTTTCAACGGCGATCTTTAATCCAAGGAGGATATGAGCTCTTGCTTCCGCTTTTTTAAGATCATATACCGTTCTTCGAATAACGATTTCTCTTCTGTGATCAAGGAAACAGAGAAGTTGTTCTCTGATGTCCATAATCTTAGGCATACCGTTATTTAATGAAAGAAAAATAATACCAAAAGAAACTTGAAGCTGAGTATTCTTATAAAGACGATTAAGAATAACACTTCCTAATTCACCTTTTTTAATTTCTAGAACAATTCGAATCCCCAGTTTATTGGATTCATCTCGAATATCACTTACTCCTGTGATAGTTTTCTCATTCACAAGCTCAGCAATTTTTTCAATAAGTTTCGCCTTATTAACCTGATAAGGAAGCTCAGAGACCACAATTCTTTCTCTGTCATTTTTTAGAACTTCGACTTCGGCTTTCGCTCGAATTTGAATAATTCCTTTACCTGTTTTGTAAGCACTACGAATTCCTTCTCTTCCAATAATGTAACCTGCTGTTGGAAAGTCTGGACCTGGAATGATTTTCATTAGATCTTCTACAGTCGTACTTCTATCTTCTAGAAGTGCAACAAGACCTTGGGTAATTTCTTTTAGGTTGTGTGGAGGAATATTAGTTGCCATACCAACTGCGATCCCAGCTGAGCCATTTACAAGAAGATTAGGAATCTTAGTTGGAAGAACTTGTGGCTCCTGAAGAGAGTCATCATAGTTTGGTTGCCAATCGACAGTTTCTTTTTCAAGATCTTTGAGGAGTTCCTCACTCATCTTTTGCATACGGACTTCCGTATACCTCATGGCCGCAGCGTTATCACCGTCAATAGAACCGAAGTTTCCTTGACCATCTATTAGCTGATATCTCATAGAGAAGTCTTGGGCCATACGAACAAGAGTACTATAAACAGCGGAGTCACCGTGTGGGTGGTACTTACCGATAACATCCCCGACAATCCTTGCTGATTTTAGAAAAGGCTTGTTGTGAACGTTATTGAGAGTATGCATGGCATAGAGAATTCTTCTATGAACTGGCTTGAGACCATCCCGCACATCAGGAAGGGCCCGTCCTACGATAACACTCATAGCGTAATCGAGGTAACACTCTTTCATCTCGTTTTGAATTAGAATAGGTTCTACATTTTTATTAGTCGTTTCGTTCATAATTACCTTTCATTAAATACTGAGGTTTCTCACATTAAGGGCATTTTCTTCCACGAACTGTCTTCTTGGATCAACTTGATCTCCCATAAGTACGGAAAAGACTTGGTCAGTTTCAATCGTGTCTTCAATATTGACTTGAAGTAAGGTTCTTTTTTCAGGATCCATAGTAGTTTCCCAAAGTTGGTCTGGGTTCATTTCCCCTAGCCCTTTATATCGCTGTACATAGGCACCTGATTTAGAGTCCTCAATAATAAAAGTAGAGAATTCTTTAATCCCTTCAAATGTTCTTGGATCTTTCTTTTCTACTTTTACGTTAAAGGTGGCTTTTTTGTATCTTTGGATTCCGTCAAATTTATTTTTGAGATCCGCAAACTCTGGAGAGGAAAGAAAATAGCTATTGAGTTTAAATCGTTTCGTTCGAGCTGAAGTCTGGACAGTAATTTCGACCTTTTCACCATCATATTCTTCATCGTTAACGATATTAAATTCATATTTTTTGAGAGTTTCTGTTTCTTGAGTAGCAAAATAATTTCTTAGCTTTTCTACTTCCTCTCTTAGTTTTGTCGAATCTTTAAGAGTATCTGCCATAATATTAGAGTGCTCAATAATTTCTCTTAAAAGAGCTGCATCAAAGTGCACATCATAATTATTAAGATCTGTATTATAAGTTCGGTATTTAGTTATAAATTTTTCGACTTCTTCTACATCAAGAACATTACCATCAACTGTGATAGTCATATCCTTCACAGAGTTAGCAACTAGGAACTCTTCAAGCTTTCTTTCATCTTTGAGATATTTTTCAACTTTCCCTTTTTTATATTTAAAGAGAGGAGGTTGGGCAATATAGATATGTCCGTGCTCTATAAGTTCAGGAAATTGCCTATACAACAATGTCAGAAGTAGAGTTCTAATGTGAGAACCATCAACATCAGCATCAGTCATGATTACGATTTTATGGTACCGAAGTTTTTTAAGATCAAAAGAATCTTTACCAATACTTGTTCCAAGGGCCTGAACGAGCATTCGAATTTCATTATTTGCTAGCATCTTATCGTATCGCGCTTTTTCAACGTTAAGAATCTTCCCTTTAAGTGGAAGAACCGCTTGCGTTTTTCGATCTCGGCCCTGCTTAGCAGATCCACCAGCAGAATCACCCTCAACAATATAGAGTTCACAAAGAGCTGGATCTTTTTCCTGGCAATCGGCCATCTTACCTGGAAGACCTGTCACTTCGAGAACACTTTTTCTTCTGGTGAGCTCTCTTGCTTTTCTAGCCGCTTCTCTCGCTGCTGCTGCATCAAGAGACTTTCTAATTACAGTTTTTGCAGTATTCGGATTTTCTTCTAGGAATGTTTTAAGAGCGTCACCCATAAGTGAATTTACAATCCCCTCCACTTCAGAGTTACCAAGTTTAGATTTTGTTTGACCTTCAAATTGAGGCTCTCTTAGTTTTACAGAGATGACGGCCGTGAGCCCCTCTCTCATGTCATCACCAGATAGATTGATATTACCTTTAATCAGATTGTTATCTTTGGCATAAGATTTTAAAACTCGAGTTAGGGCCGTTTTAAAACCACTAACATGAACTCCACCCTCTGGCGTAGAAATATTATTGGCGTAACTTGAAAGAACTTCTGAATAAGAATCAGTCCACTGCATAGAGACTTCTACTTCATAATCTTCTTTAGATTGAGAGAAGTAGATGACTTTTTTGTGAATAGGATTTTTAGCTCGATTTAAATAAGTGACGTACTCTTTAATTCCACCTTCGTAGTGAAAGGTTTCTGTTTTTTCAGATCTTTCATCGAGAAGTGAGATTTTAAGACCTTTATTTAGAAAGGCCATTTCTCGGAAACGATTAGCCAACGTATCATAACTATATTCATGAGTTTCAAAGATCTCGTTATCAGGCTTAAAGGTGACAGCGGTTCCTGTTTCCTCTTTATTTTTAAGATCTCCAACAACTTGAAGACCGTTTACAGCTTTCCCATATTGAAATTCTACTTGGTGAAGCTTTCCATCTTTTTTAATATTGAGCTTTACCCACTTTGAGAGTGCGTTCACAACAGCGGCACCAACACCATGAAGACCACCGGAAACCTTATAAGCTCCATCATCCTCATTAAATTTTCCACCAGCGTGAAGCTTTGTATAAACGAGCTCAGCTGCAGAAATTCCTTCTTTTTGGTGAATACCAACAGGTATCCCTCGACCATCATCGATGACAGTTACAGAGTTATCCACATGAATAATGACTTTAATTTCTGTGCAATATCCAGCAAGCGCTTCATCAACAGCATTATCTACAATCTCATAGACACAGTGGTGAAGACCACGAGAGGTCGTGTCTCCAATATACATACCAGGTCTTTTACGAACAGCTTCTAGCCCCTCAAGTACCTTGATCTTATCAGCTGTATAGTCTGAAGATACTTTTGAGATATTTGGCTCTTGATTTTCCAATGGAACTCCTTAAACGTTTTGTACTCTACCCTCAAGTACTTTAATTTTTTTGGCCATCGTCAATTCTTCTAGTTCTCGCGTCAGGTTTTCATTGGCGGTGGTGATCAAAACTTGAAAATCTTGCGATTTTAAATATTGCACTAATTTTTGCCAACGCTGTTTATCGAGCTCTCCTGATACATCGTCTATTAGAACTATAGGGTACGAGCTAAATTTATACCGAAATAGGCTGATATAGGCAAATAAGAGGCTGAGATAAGCCATTTTTTGCTGACCTAGAGAACAGTATTCCGTGGAATCGAAACCATCAAAAAGAAGCGTGTAGTCATCTTTATGAACACCATAAGTCGTTATTTTTCTCTCAATATCCTTGGGTACATTATTTTGATAAGCGTCAAAAATTTGTTTTTCACTTAAATTAAGGCATCGACTACTAAGAGTAGCCTGAAGTTGATGCACTTCTGAAAAAATAATTTTAAAAGTTTCTGAAAAAGTCCCGTCTATTTCTTTTAAAAAAGCAACACGACTCTCAGTTAAGAGCTTAGAGTACTTGGCCATCTCTTTATCAATGGCCTTGAGTTGGTTTATTTTTGTGCCATCTCTTCCAGTGAGGAGATTATTTCGAAATCGAAGCGCCTTTTGATAGTTTTTAAGATTTCGATGATAAAGTGGATCAATTTGAGAAATATTCGTATCCATCCAGCTCCGCCTAAAAGAAGCTGTATTAAAAAAGCTATAGGAATCAAATGGATTAATAAAAACAACAGGTATCAATGTCTTTCGTTTAACTGCAAGATTATTTTCGTACCAATAATTTCCCTCTTGCTCCATCTTAAGAGAGACACTGAAGCGATCTTTATCTTTTTTTTCGAAAACAGAAGAGATTAATATTTCAGGTTTTTCACCATCAACACTCAGTATTTGTGGAAAACTGGTATTTTTACGAAAAGACTTTTTAGAGGCCATCATAAATACAGCTTCTAATATATTTGTTTTCCCATTTCCGTTCTCACCTATAATACAATTTATTCCTGGTGAGAAATCAATAATCTGATCTTCTAGATTACGAAAATTCGATGCCTTTATTTTTGAAATTCTGAAAAATTCCACAATAGACTAGAGCTTGAGCGGCATAATAATGCCTAAATAATTAGGTACTTTTTCGGATCGAATAATAACAGGGCTTAATTCATTATTAAGTTCAATATTGATATCTCCTTCATCAAGATTAGATAGAGTATCAATGAGGTATTTGGCATTGAAGCCAATTTCCATATCTTTACCTGTATAATTAATAGGGACAAATTCTAAAGCTTCACCAAGAGATGGATGGTTCGCTGAGATCGACATTTGATCAGCATTAAGCTTAATTCGTACACCGTTCGACTTCTCATTAGACATGATTTTAATTCTTCTAACAGCATCAAAGAATGAACTCTTATCTGCTTTCATTGAGAATGAAGTCTTATTTGGAATTACA
Source organism: uncultured bacterium (assembly GCA_965365285.1). Lineage (GTDB taxonomy): Bacteria > Bdellovibrionota > Bacteriovoracia > Bacteriovoracales > Bacteriovoracaceae > JAURDE01. The sequence continues at coordinate 81,497 of CBDUBC010000001.1, read as the reverse complement.
GCTTGATACTTAGGGTATTCCCTAGCGATTAATCGAATGGATAAAGAATACATCTCTGTATTTACATACATGAATGAATCATCAACTGAAATTTTAAGTTCAGTATTGGGAAAGGAATCGGCCATTTTCTTGAGTTCAAATACGCCTTTTTTAGGAATAATAATTCCGTTTACTAACGGCTCAATGTGTTCAAGTGGCTTATCAGTTTCAATATCAATTAATGACAATCTATGACCATCTGTAGCTACTGTTCTTAGTTTATTATCTATTTCCTGTAGATAGATACCATTGAGGTAGAGTCTTGTTTCATCATTTGAAACTGCAAATGCAGTTTTATTGATCATCTCAGTTACAACATTGCTATTAAGAATGAATTCAGATGATTCATTACAAAAGTTCAAATGTGGAAAATCCTCATGACCACAAATAAGAAGGGAGTAATGGATTTCTTTGCAGGTGAGATTAAGAGTATTTTGTTCGTTCTCTTTTTCTAGATAAATATTATCTTCAGGAAGTTCTCTAACAATGTCATATAAATTCTTAGCATTTACACAAAAAATGCCAGGTTTTTCCACAACGGCTTCGATTTTAATTCTTGCTGAGACTTCTAAGTCAGTTGCTGAGAACTCAATCGTATTATCTTCATGAGCTTGAACAAGAGTGTAGCTAAGAATAGGTCTTGTATTCTTCTTGTCTACAACAGATAGAATCTTGTTGAGTGCATTTTTAAGAATGTCGTTAGTGACTTGGCATTTCATTGTCATTTCTCTGTTTAAATATTTTTATCCTTTGAGGTTTATAAAATCAAGGGATCAGGCTTGGAAGGTTTCTTATAATAATAAATATACTTATTAATAATATATATAATTACTTTGTGGAAAAGTGGAAAAGTCCAAATTATATAATAAATTCATATACTTATCGATTTCTTACATGTGAGTAAATGGGGATAACTTTTTTTTTAACGCTCTCTTAACTTCGGAGAATCGTTCTTTATTGTGGATAAATGACTCCTTACTCACAAGTTTTCCACATAGTTTTTCACATAGTTTATACGAACCTATTTTTATTCATCGCGCGGCCTCATTTTTGCGAAAGTTTTCCACAAAGTTATTCACATGTGGAAAACTTTGGCCGTGGATAACTCTAAATGTGGATAAAAGTTTTCCACAATTTCGAAAGCTTGGGGAAAAGTGTCTTAAGTATCTGTTTTTGTTGTTGTTAGTTTTCCACAATGGCCTGTGAATTCGATGTGGAAAACTCTATAAAAGGCCGAGTAGTCGGCCTTCTAGCTAAGTTATTCACATAGGCCTGTGGAAAACTTTTGAGTAGTCGGCCTTAGGTGGCCATTTACTCACAATTTATTGTGGAAACAATGTGAATAAGTGTGGAAAACTTAGAGAGAATTTTCGATTTCTAGAACATTGCGAGACAAGGATGGGCTTGTCTTAATTTGAGTTTGGATTTTTTTCTCAGCATGAATGATAGAAGTATGATCACGTCCACCATAATATCGTCCAATATCTTGTTGCGTAGCCTTAATTAATTTACGAGAAAGATAGATCGCGATGTGACGAGCATGAGCGATATCTTTATTTCTTGATTTACTTCGAAGATCGGGAAGAGGGATTTTGAAATGCTGGCTTGTGGCCTTTGCGATGCTTTCAAGAGTTATTTGTTTTTCTTCAGAGAGATCGTGAATATTAAGCTGCTCTTTAACGATTTCAGCATCAATCTCAATTCCCATGACTTCAGCATAGGCAGATAATCTAATAAGCGATCCCTCCAGTTCACGAATACTACTTTTTACAGAGGTTGCAATTAAATTGATCACGTCCTCAGTACAGTAGAGATCGAGCTCTTGTGCTTTTCTTTTTAGAATCGCAATTCGTGTTTCAATATCTGGCTTTTGAATATCAACTACCAAGCCCCATTGAAGTCTTGTCTTAATTCGCTCTTCAATTCCATCGATCTCTTTAGGAGCTTTATCAGAGGTAAAGATAAGTTGCTTACCTTTATTATGAAGCTCGTTAAAGATATGGAAAAATTCATTTTGAGTACCTTGCTTTGATTTAAGCTCATGAATATCATCGATCATGAGGACATCGATCTTTTCAGAATATTTCTTTCTAAATTCAGCAAGCTGATTGCTTTGAATATGAGAGATCATTTCATTCATAAAGTCTCGAGCTGTAATCAAGCAGATAATAAGATGGGGATAATGTTCCTTAATTTCATTAGCTACTGCATGGAGTAGGTGGGTCTTTCCAAGACCAGAATTGGAGTGGAGATATAAGGATGGATATTTACCATTTTTTCCAGGATTCTTTGCGACTGCTTGTGCCGTCGCAAAAGCCAGCTGATTAGAGGCCCCAATAATGAAATTATTAAATCTCTTTAGCGGATCAATTACCAGCTCATCCGTTTCAGGGTTCATGTGGCCTATATACTTAGATTCAATTTTACTTTTTAGATCATCTTCCGTTGGATCCAGATCTAATTTGAACTTGTGATCTCGAACGGATTTTTTTTCCGTAGACTGAGTTAAAGACTGCAAAAGTGGACCTTTTGTTATGGGTCTAGACTCTTTTGTCTTAATTTCAATTTTTGGCTGTTTTTTAAGGACTTCAAAACAAGCTTCTTTGAGTTCCTCTTTATATTGATCTTCCATGAGGTTTTTGGCAGTTTGGTCCTGAACCTCAAAGGTGATGAAGTCATCGGAAAGAGTAAGGAGTTTGAATTTATTTTCAAAATGGGCCTTAAACTTTCTGGGAGGAATGCTTTCTTGGAAGATCTTTAGGATTTCAGCTTCGGTTTTTGGGTCTTCAGGAGATTTTTGGAGGGGTAAGTTACCGATATTTGATTTATTTTGGGGCTTAAGAAAGTGATCAAAAGGAAATAAATCAGACATAGGTTTTATTTTGCTCCGCAAAACTTCTAGTTAGTAGGTATTAACCATTATCATGAGGTAAACTTTTTTACCAATAAAATGGGGTAATTACGCCATATATTATTGACCTTTAGAAGCACTTGCCATATAAACGCTCTTCACAACACGTGTTAAAAAGGCTGTAGATATGAGTAAAAGAACTTGGCAACCAAAAAGAAAGAAAAGATTGAGAGTACATGGCTTCCTTAAGAGAATGGCTTCTGCTGGTGGTAGAAGTGTAATCACTGCTAGAAGAGCAAAAGGAAGAAAAAATCTTACCGTAAAGGTTGGAACTAAGTAAGTCTGTGAACAGTTTCGGACCTCAATACCGACTCAAGTCGGCCCAAGATTTTTCCTACTTAAAAACCGATAGTCAGCTGCTTAAATCTAAGTGGCTGAGGTTCTATTTCAAGAAATCAAAAGATGAGAGCGAGCTCACTCGAGTTGGCTTTTCTGTATCTAAAAAAGTTGGGTGCGCGGGGCGTAGAAATCGTGTCAAGCGTCTCCTACGTGAACAGTTTAGAAATAGTGAATGGAAGCTGCTAGGTAAGGACATCCTTATAGTAGTTTCTCCCTTCCTTTATAAGCAGCATAATGACGAAGCCTCTGCTGAGGTGAGTCTATTAGAGAGTTGTCAGATTCTTTTTTCAAAACTGTCAAAAAATGAAGCTCTTTAATCGCTTTGCGCTATTTTTTATATCCTTATATAGGTCTTTTATTTCACCTCTTATTAGACCAAGGTGTCGATTTTATCCAAGCTGTTCAGCTTATGGTTTAGAGGCCTTTCAAAGATTTTCCTTTATTAAAGCGTTGTGGTATTTAAGCCTTCGAATTTTAAAGTGTAATCCATTTCATTCTGGAGGATATGATCCTCTTCCAGGCACAGTTCAAAAAAATGAGGAGTAAGACCTAATGGGAGCAGAACAAAAAAGAGCATTTCTTGCAGTTGTATTATCAGGGATCGTCTTATTCACATGGCAATTCTATTTTGCTCCAAAGGCCGTAAAGCCAGTAATTAAAGAAAATCAAATTCCAGTTGCTCAAGCATCAAGTGCACCCGTTGCAGAAATGAAAGAAGCAGCTGAGGTAACTTCTGAAAAAGCTCTTAACTTAGAGGCGTATTCCATTGGCGCAGAGAAATCTGAATTTGTTATTAATAACGCTCTCCAAGTAACAAACTTTAATAATCCTGATGCGAAGTTTTCCTTCCAATCGATTGGTGGATCAGAAGTTCCATTTGAAATCCTTCTTCTCAATCCAAATCCAACACCTCTTATGTTTAATATGGAGCGAGTAAGTGATAACGAACTTATTGGAAAAAATGCACAGTATAATATTAACGTAAATATTAAAATTGGTGAGAATGGAAAAATAATCTACTCATTAAACTCGGATAGACCCTATCTCTATAGATTCAAGTTTAATTCTAAAAAATTACGTCTTGAAAATAATCAAATTCGGCATTTCATGACTTTATCTGATGAAGTTAAAAGATTTGAAGTTGGTGAGGAAGAAGTAGGTGAAAGAAGTTTAAGATGGTTTGGTGTGGACTTTAATCATCATATTATTAACTTTGTACTTCCTAATAAGCTCGTTACCAAATTTCAGTCTACGGAAACGGGTACCATTGTTGTTGATACAATCAACCCTCTTAACTTTTTAAATGGTTATCTTGTTTTCACAGAAAAAAACTACGACAAACTGATTTCTATGGGTGATAAGCTTGAACTTGCTGTAGATTTTGGTGTTTTTGGAATTGTTGCAGTTCCTATTCTTAGAGGTCTTCAATTTTTTTATGATTTCCTTCCCAATTACGGGATTGCGATTATTCTTCTTACTCTTCTTATTAGAACGATTACATTTCCTCTTCAGTACAAAAGTTTTAAGAGTATGAAAAAGATGCAAACGCTTCAACCTGAGCTCAATCGTTTAAAAGATAAGTACAAAGATAATCCGCAAAAAATGCAAAAAGAAACAATGGAGCTTTTTAAAAGAGCAGGAGCAAATCCTCTAGGTGGATGTCTTCCTCTTATTCTTCAAATGCCAATTTTCTTTGCATTTTATAAAGTTCTTTATGAAGCAGTTGAACTTGTTGGAGCGCCTTTCTACATTTGGATTCACGACCTAAGTCAAAAAGATCCTTATTATATTCTTCCTGTTGCGATGGCACTTTCTATGGTGCTTCAGCAAAAAATCACACCTACAACCACAACTGACCCAACTCAAAAGAAGATCATGATGATTATGCCAATCGTTTTTGGTTTTATTATGAAAGATCTTCCTTCAGGATTAGTTCTTTATATTTTTGTTTCTACTATCTTTGGAATGCTCCAACAGATGTTTGTTTACAAAGTTTCGGAATAATTTGTGTGGATAGAGAAGTATGATGATCAACCCATTATCGCTTGTAGCACTGGTTACGAATCTAATCATGCTATAGCTCTCATTAGGCTTTCAGGTTTTGAAAGCCTAGACTCTTTTTCATCTTTTTTTTCTCTCAATCTAAAAAAAGTAGAACCAAGAAAAGTTTATCTCAGCAATCTTTTACTCAACGGTAAAAAACAAGATGAAGTAACCCTTACTTATTTTGAAGGACCAAAAAGTTTTAATGGTGAGAATATTATCGAGCTAGGAGTTCATGGGAATGTACTCAATATTCACTTTATTTTAGAGGGATTTATTGAAAGTGGGCTATGTCGGATGGCAATGCCTGGTGAATTTAGTCTCAGGGCCTTAAAAAATAAGAAACTTTCCCTGTCTCAGGTAGAGGGTCTTGATATGTTCATCAATGGACAATCGGAATTGGCCCTTAATCAAGGTCTTGGGATCCTCAATGGTGAATTAAAAGAGTCCTATAATGCTTTAAAAGAAACTTTTTTGAAGTTTAAGGCCTCCATAGAGATCGCAATTGATTTCTCTGAAGATGTGGGAGATGAAACTGTTGATCAAAACTTTAAAAAAACACTCGGGGAATTCACTCATATACTTGAAAAACTCTATGAAAGAACCCAGGTAAATGGCTCGAGTTTAAAATCACCAACCATTTCTCTTCTTGGTAAGACCAATGCTGGAAAAAGTTCTCTGTTTAATGCCCTTTTAAAAGAAGAACGCTCGATAATTAGTTCGATTGCTGGCACAACCAGAGATTATATTAGTGAAAACATCCTCATCGATAAGGTCCATTTTCGTTTGGTTGATACCGCAGGTCTTAGAGAAAGTGAGGATGAGGTTGAAAAAGAAGGAATGGAGAGGGCAAAGGGTCTCATGGCCAAGTCCTTTTTTAAGATTCTTGTTATTAATCCTTTAGAAGAACAAAGTTGGAGTGATGAATTTATCGAGACCATAGACATGGTTGTTTTTACCCATTCACTCCATCCTGAATTTAAAGAGAAATTCGAAGAGTGTTCCAAAAGCTTTTCTACTAAGCCTTTTGCGTGTCTTGATTTAAGTGGTCCCATAGGACCAGTTCAAAGTGGTCCCATAGGACCAGGCACAAGTGGTCCCATAGGACCAGCTCAAAGTGGTCCCATAGGACCAGATTCAAGTGGTTCTATAGGACCAGCCTTAAAAGTAATTCATAATAAGATTTCTTCTAAGTATGAGCTCTTACAACAAAAGGATCCGATTCTTTTAGAGAGACACTGTATGGTGCTTAAAGAATTGTATAAATTATTGAAATTATTAGAGAACGATATTGAGCAAAACGGTCAAGATATTGGAATTATTGACTTTAGAGCTCAAGAAATTGGCCAAAAAATTGCTGAATTAATAGGGGTTTTGCCTCCTGATGAAGTATTGGGTGATATCTTTGCAAATTTTTGCATAGGAAAATAAAAACTTATCAGTTTATACAAGGCGTTGTATTGTTCCACGTGGAACATTTTATGAAGAACAAAGAATTTGACATTGTTATTGTAGGTGGTGGACATGCTGGAGCTGAAGCAGCCTGGATTGCTTCTGATTTTGGTCTCCGAGTTGGACTCATATCCGCTCCTGATGTTCCCCTCGGCTCTACTCCTTGCAATCCAGCTGTCGGTGGTGTCGGTAAAGGACAAGTTGTTCGAGAGATAGATGCACTCGGTGGACTTATGGGTAAGGTCGCAGACCGAGCTGCCATTCAGTTTAGAACCTTAAATGATTCCAAAGGACACGCAGTACGATCTACAAGAGTTCAGGTTGATAAAGATGTTTATAGTCGAACTGTTGAAGAATTTTTATATGCAAAAGAAAATTTAGATATAGTTCGTGATCGAATTGAAAAAATCTCTAAGAAGGATGAAAAATTTTATTTAAGAGGTGAGTCCTTCGAAATTACATCTTCAAAGCTTATTATTACTGCCGGAACCTTCCTCGGTGGGCGACTCCACGTGGGAAAAGAGCAAGAAAGTGGTGGCCGAACACAATGTCTACCTTCAGTAGGGCTTGAAGACCTCTTTTCAGAGGTAAAATCTCTAAAAAAACGATTTAAAACAGGAACTCCTCCTCGATTAGACATAAAAACAATTAATTTTGCTAATCTTGAAGAGCAAGAGTCAGATCCAAGCGTAGATTGCTTTCATTATGGGAATGACCCGCGAAAACGTTATTTAAAACAGGTGAGCTGCTATCTAACGCGAACAAATAGCAAAACTTTGGGCATTATTCGTGAAAATAAGGAAAAATCCCCTATTTTTAATGGCCAAATTCAAGGTGTAGGGCCTCGATACTGTCCTAGTATTGAAGATAAGGCCTTTCGATACCCTGATCGCGATAAACATCACGTTTTTTTAGAGCCAGAAGGGCTTGAAACGCAGACGGTTTACCCAAATGGCGTCTCTACGAGTCTTCCTAAGGAAATACAATTACAGTTTTTGAAAACTATACCTGGTTTAGAAAACGTAGAAGTAAAAGTTCCAGGTTATGCCGTTGAGTATGATGTGGTTGATACAACTCAGATGAATAAGGCTCTTGAGATGGATCATCTACCTGGATTGTACTTCGCCGGCCAAGTTAATGGTACTTCTGGTTATGAGGAGGCAGCCGGACAGGGATTAATTGCAGGAATTAATGCTTCTTTAAGCTTTTTAGGTAAAGATCCTCTCTATTTAGATAGAAATGACTCTTATATCGGGGTTATGGTCGAGGATTTAGTCACAAACCAGCGTGATGAACCTTATCGCCTCTTCACTGCGCGCAGTGAGAACCGATTATTTATCAGAGAAGATAACGCAATTCTTCGAATGATGCCTTATCGAGAGCAATTGGATCTTCATCACCCTATTGATGAGTTCCATAAAATGTTCCACGTGGAACATTCTCTTTTAACAAATCTTTGTCATAAAAAACGATATATTGTTAATGAAAAGAACCTCGCCCATTTCAAAGATAAAAATTATGGCGAATTAGACAGAACCCTTACTCTTTCAGAGCTCTTAAAAAGATCTCACCTTGATCCCGTTGTTGTTCTTAATGAAGAGCTAAAAAGTTTTGGGGTTGAGTTTAACCCTCTTGTCATTAAAACCGTTGCCATCGATTTAAAGTACGAAGGATATATAAAGAGAAATCTTGTTGATCTTGATCGTATTAAGAGATACGGACAGAAAAGAATTGATTGGGAAAAGCTTTGTGAATCAAAGAATATATCCAACGAATGCCGTCAGAGAATATCACATATCCGACCACAAACGTTTGGTGAGCTTAAGAATATTGAAGGAATTCGTCCTGCAACCCTCGCCTATGTTGCCGGCGATTTAATATAATGGAAAGTTTTAGTCAGAAATACCTCGAGTTCCTTAATACCGAGTTAAAAGGTCTTAATCTTACTCGAATTACTGATCCCGAGGAGTTTCATAATAAACAAATACTGGACTCGATCGTTCCCCTAAATGAAGTCGCAATCTTTAAAGAAAAAATTGAAAAAGCGGGTGTTGTTGTAGACGTTGGCTTTGGCGGTGGATTTCCTTTACTTCCACTCGCCCATTGTCTTCCTCATATTCAATTTATTGGGATTGATACTAGAAAGAAAAAAGTCATGGCCGTGGAAAAGCTCGCAAATTATCTTGCCCTAAAAAATGTTAAGGTCTTTCATCAAAGAATTGAAAATATCGATTTGGATCTTGATTGTGTCGTTACATTCAAAGCTGTAAGCACTGTGGAAGAGTGTCTACGATGGCTTTCCCCTAAATCTGCCGTATCCTGCTTCCTTTATAAGGGTCCAGAGCTCCTTGAAAAAGAAAATCTTAGCGAAGTACCTAAAAATTGGAAAAAAATTGCTCAGCAGCCCTATGAAATCTCAGGAACAAAAGGTAGAATTTTTTTGGGTTTTGAGACTACTTCTCAGCTTAAAAAGTCTTCCGCAAGGGAAGAAAGCTTGAGTAAACTAATCAAATCCTAATAAATTCAATTAGTTACACTAGGGAAGATTCCAAGGAGTATTGAATGGCGACGATAATTTCGATGGTGAATCAAAAGGGTGGCGTTGGTAAAACAACTTCATCGATTAACTTGTCTGCCTGCCTTGCAGCCGCAGAAAAAAGAACCCTTCTTATTGACCTCGATCCACAAGGAAATGCTAGTGCCGGTGTTGGTCTTGAAAAAAGTTCATTCGTAGATAGAAATATATATCACGCTCTCATAGGACAAATCCCTATCAAAGACGCTATCTATAATACGGAACTCCCAAATTTTGATATATGTCCTAGTGATAATAATCTTGTAGGTGCAGAGATTGAACTCGTTGGTGCTATGGCCAGAGAACAAAAACTAAAAATGGCCTTTGCAAGTATATCTCACCTTTATGATTTTATTATTATCGATTGTCCTCCTTCCCTAGGACTTCTCACTATCAACTCCTTAAACGCATCTAATAGTTTTATTGTTCCTCTACAAACAGAATACTTTGCAATGGAGGGTCTAGCACAGCTTCTGAGTACTGTGAGATTGATTAATGGATCCCTTAATCCAGATCTTTATATGGAAGGAATTCTTCTCACCCTATTTGATCCAAGGATTAAACTTCATAAGCAAGTTTCTTCAGAGATGCGAACGCATTTTGGAGATAAAGTTTTTAAAACAATTATTCCTAGAAACACAAAGCTTTCCGAATGCCCAAGTTTTGGTAAACCAATTATTCTTTACGATATCGAAAGTAAAGGAAGTGAAGCTTATTTGAATTTAGCGAGAGAGCTAATTATCCAGATTAAAAATAGAGAAATGACTCCTGTGAATGCAAACCTTGAAGAAGAAATTAAACATGCAGGACAATTAGAAGAAATTGCTAGAGAGCATTCACTACAGTAAGGAGGTCAATGATGTCGAAAAAGAATACGGGTTTAGGAAAAGGTGCTGCAGCTCTCTTTGGTAACTTCAGCAATGTGCAAGCGGAAGAAAAGAAACCAACTCCACCACCTATACAAGCAGAAGTAAAAGAAGAGCCAAAAGTAGTTACTGTTCCTACGAATGAGCCACTCTTAGTTGATGTTACTCAAATTAAACCAAATCCATCACAACCAAGAAAAATTTTTAAAGAAAGTGATCTTAAAGAGCTTAGTGAATCGATTAAAGAAAATGGTGTGATTCAGCCTCTTATTGTTACTCAAACAGAAACCGGGTTTGAACTGATTGCAGGAGAGAGAAGATTAAAAGCTTCTACCATGGCAGGAATTGAAAAGGTTCCCGTCATAGTTAAAAGAGCGACGGAAAAAGATAAAATGGTTATGGCCATTATCGAAAACGTTCAAAGAAGTGATCTCAATTGTGTTGAAGAAGCACTCGCTTACTTTCAGTTAATGGACGAATTTAAACTCACTCAAGAGGAAGTTTCTAAAAAGATTGGAAAAGAGCGATCTACAATTGCAAACTTTTTAAGAATTCTTAAGCTTCCTAGACCTGTTATTGAGTATTTACAAAAAGAACAACTCAGTTTTGGTCATGGTAAAATCTTAGCAGCGGTTAAAGAAAGAGAAGAGTCTATTGAGTTTGCTAATATTTGTGTGGAACATGGTTACTCTGTAAGAGAGCTTGAAAACCTTATTAAAAAAGGAATTCATCCAACTAAAGCTCCAACAAAAGAAGACGCTCCTAAAAAAGATATGAGTAATTTCAAAAGAGAGCTTGAAGAGAAGACAGGCTTTCATTTTGACTTTAAAACGAAAAGAAATGGTTCAGGTCAATTCATAATCAAATTTGGTTCTGAACAAGAGTTCAACTCCATCTATGATTATTTTTTAAATAGGTAGGTTTTATGGCCTCTGCACGAAATGAAATTTCAGCGATTATAGAAGAAGGTTGCAAGTTTGAAGGAAACTTATCCTTCAATGGTGTTGCGAGAATCGCTGGAATTGTAAATGGTTCCGTATTTTCAAATGATACCGTCATCGTTTCTGAGGGCGCGCTTATTAACGCAGATATTAACGCCAACGTTATCCTTATATCAGGTACTGTAAAAGGAAACCTTGTTGCCTCTTCCCGGGTTGAAATTATTAAACCAGCTCGATTTGAAGGGACAATCACGACTCCTAGCCTTATCGTGGAAGAGGGCGTCATATTCCACGGTACTACTAAGATGAGAAAAAACGATCAATAAAGTGGTCCTATAGAACCACCTTTCAGCACTGGTCCTATAGAACCACCTCTTTCGCGAAGCAGTACAATCTTTATGCAGGGAATTTGTTGACGATACTCGGCTTAAAGTCTATTAAGTAGATTCATTTATTCAGTCATTACTTGCAGGGTGTATTTAATGGATCTAATTCTTAATATTTTTAAGCGCCTCGAACTCGATGCCACTATTTTTTATCAATTCGCTACGACGATGATTATATTCGTGGTTTTAAATCAAGTATTTTTTAAGAAGCTTCTTGAGGTCCTAAAAACAAGAGAAGGTAATACGCAAGGGCTTGATAACGAAGCTAACGAGAAAATTAAAAAAGCGGATCAAATGGCTCAACAATATAAAGCTAAAATTGATGAAGCTTTTAGTGAAAGCCAAGAGCAACTCAAAAACAAGAAAAAGAATGTTCAAGACTCTCATACAAAAGAAGTCGCTGCTTTCACCAAGCAAAAGAACAACGAAGCTGAAGAGGAATTTGAATCCTTTAAAAAGAGCTTTGAAGGTAAAAGAGATTCTATCGTTCTTAAGGCCGATGAACTCTCAAAAGATTTAGTAAATAAACTTGTTCAATAAATTTGGGGATAAAATGATTTTATTAGCTGTTTCTCTACTTTTCTCTGCCTCAGCCTACTCTGCTGGTGGTGGTGGACATGTAACGGATCTAATTTATCCAGGGATCAACTTTGTTATCTTTTTTGGTTTTCTAGTTTGGAAGATTAAAGGTCCAATGACAGAGATGTTTAATACCAAAGCTAAAGAAACGGAAGAATTTTACAAATTCGCTGAAAAGAAGAATAAAGACGCTGAAAAGAAATATGACGAATTTGAGCAAAAGCTTAAAAACATATCAAAAGAAATTGATGTAATTAAGTCTGAAGCCCAAAAAGAAGAAGAGCTTTTCCTTTCTCAATCAGAAGAAGAAAAGAATAAGACCCTTGAACGGATTCAACGGGAAACCACGGCGCGACTTGAGAGTGAGAAAAATGCACTTGTTAGGGAGCTCGAGGTAGATCTGATCAAAAACATCATCGCTAAAACGAAAGAAAAAATCGGTGCGAGTTCAGATCTTAAAAACAAAGTGACGAACAACTTAATTTCCGGAATTCAATAAAGAAGAGGGTTTTGTGGATCAGAGAATTGTTGCCAAAGCATATGCTAAATCCATCTATGAATTAGCTGATGAAAACAAAGTTAATATTGTAGATGAACTTAATGAATTGAATATTCTTATCAATCAGAATAATCACTTTGAAAATCTCCTTTTTTCAGAGGTTTTTTCCGTTGAAGAAAAAACAGCTGTCCTAAATGATGTATTTTCTAAGCTCAATTCTTCAAGCCTAGTGAAGAATATTGTTTTCTTCCTTATTAACGAAGCCCGAATGGGTCTCTTTCCTCTTATCTATAAAGATGTTGTTGTTCTTGATGATGATAAGAAAGGTTTCCTTAGAGGAACGATTGAAGGAAGTGACTCAGAAGCGAACGAAGAATTCAAAAATAAGATCGTTAATTATCTTAAAACAAAACTCAATAAGAATGTAGAACTTGATTATGCTCAAAACGCTAACATTAGCGCTGGTTACAGAGTAACGGTTGAAGACCTTCAATTAGATGCATCATTAGAGAACCAACTAGAAAACTTTAAAAACTCAGTTTTAAATTTATAAAGAGGAAAGGATAGAAAAATGTCAATGAATCCAGAAGAAATCACCAGTATTATAAAGGAAAGAATTGCCAATTTTGAAACAAGACTTCAAGTAGATGAAGTTGGTACCGTACTAACAATTGGTGATGGTATTGCCAGAGTTTTTGGTCTTAAAAACGCAATGGCCGGAGAGCTTGTTGAGTTTGAAACCGGTACTAAAGGTATGATCCTTAACCTTGAAACAAACAACGTAGGTATCGCAATTCTTGGTGATGATCCTGCTATTAAAGAAGGTTCAACTGTTAAAAGAACTCAAAAAATCGTTGAGGTTCCAGTTGGTGATGCTCTTTTAGGAAGAGTTGTAAATGCCATTGGTGAAACAATCGACGGTAAGGGTGAGCTTGCAACGACTGAAACAAGAAAAGTTGAAGTTAAAGCTCCCGGGATTATTCCTAGAAAATCAGTTCATGAGCCACTTCAAACAGGTATTAAAGCAATCGATGCCATGATTCCAATCGGAAGAGGACAAAGAGAGCTTATCATTGGAGATAGAAAGACTGGTAAAACAGCTGTTGCAATTGACACCATCATTAACCAAAAAGGTAAAGATGTTGTTTGTGTTTACGTAGCTATAGGACAAAAGCAATCTACTGTTCGACAAGTACAAAAGAAACTTGAAGAAGCTGGAGCGATGGATTACACGATCATCGTATCTGCAACTGCTTCTCAATCAGCTCCACTCCAGTTCATTGCTCCTTATACGGGTGCTACGATGGCCGAGCATTATAGAGATAATGGTAAGCATGCTCTTATCGTTTATGATGACCTTACAAAACAAGCTCAAGCCTATAGACAAATGTCACTTCTTCTTAGAAGACCTCCAGGGCGAGAAGCTTTCCCAGGAGACGTTTTCTACTTACACTCAAGACTTCTTGAAAGAGCTTGTAAGTTGAATGATGAAAACGGAGCGGGCTCTCTAACAGCTCTACCTGTTATTGAGACTCAAGAGGGTGACGTTTCTGCTTATATTCCAACAAACGTTATTTCGATTACAGATGGTCAAATCTATCTTGAATCAGATCTTTTCAACTCTGGTATCCGACCTGCGGTTAACGTTGGTCTTTCTGTTTCACGGGTTGGTGGATCTGCTCAGGTAAAGATGATGAAAAAAGTTGCTGGTACATTAAGACTAGACCTTGCTCAGTATAGAGAGCTAGCGGCTTTTGCTCAGTTTGGTTCTGACCTTGATGAAGCGACTCAAAGACAGCTTTCTCGAGGAGAGAGACTTGTTGAGCTTCTTAAGCAAAAACAATACGCTCCAATTCATGTAACGGATCAAGTTATCTCGATCTTCGCTGGTACAAAAGGTCTTTTTGATAAAGTACCTGTTGATAAAATTAGAGAAGTGGAAGAAGAGCTTGTTGATTTTATTAAATCAAGACATGCGGACCTCTACAAAGCTATGGATGATTCTAAAGTTATTGATGATGCCAATGGTGCAAAACTAACTGAAATCGTTAATGGTTTTGTTGATAGTAAAAAATACTAATAATTGGAGATAATCAGTGGCCAATATAAAGGACCTCAAGAAAAAGATTAGAAGTACTAAAGGTACTTTGAAGATCACGACGGCCATGAAGCTGGTCTCAGCCGCAAAGCTTGCCAAGGCTCAGCATGCAATTACGAATTCTCGTCCTTACGCCAATGAGCTTGAGGAAACAATTCGAACTGTATCAGCTTTGGTGAGAAATTATTATCATCCTTATTTAAAGGCGAGCGAGAATAAGCAAGCACTTCTTCTCGTAATCTCTTCAAATAAAGGTCTTTGTGGTGGTTATAACTCCCAGCTGGCTAAAGAAGTGAGAAACTTTCTTGGTGAAACAGACCTTGATGTAAAGGTTCATTTTATCGGTAAGAAAGTAAAAGAACTGGTTCAAAATCAGGTCAATGTCGGAAAAATGTATGAATTCGAAAGAATGGAACCTACATTTGCTGAATACAAAGACATTGCTGAAGAACTTGGTGATCTTTTCAGATCTGGTGAATACGGAAAAGTACTTATCGCTTATAACCAATTTAATTCAGCGATCAGCTTTACCCCAACAGTTAAGCAGATGCTCCCCATGACTTTGGATCAATCTATTAAAGAAGAGCTAGAGCAAAAGCATCCATTTGACTTTAAGTACGAGCCAGATGCACGAGATATTCTTGATAATCTTATTCCTCAAGCTTATCTCTCTTCTGCTTACACTTGTTTACTTGATGCCCTTGCGGCCGAGCATGGTTCTCGAATGAGTTCGATGGATAGTGCAAAAAACAACTGTAAAGACATGATTAGAAAACTAACACTTAAAATGAATAAATTAAGACAGGCAGGTATCACAACCGAACTTATCGAAGTTGTTTCCGGTGCCGAATCGATAAACGCCTAAGGAGCAGAAAATGGCAGATAGTAATTTTGGTTCAGTAAAACAAGTTATGGGACCCGTTGTTGACGTGGAATTCCCAAAGGGTCATCTTCCGGCCATTTATAGTGCCCTAAGAATGACAAACGGAGCTATTAACGATCAAGAAAACAATCTTGTTGTTGAGGTCGCTCAGCACCTTGGAGATAATATCGCAAGATGTATCGCTATGGATTCTACTGAAGGTCTCGCAAGAGGACAAAGAGTAACCGATACGGGAAGCCCAATTCAAACTCCTGTTGGTCCAGAAACTCTAGGTAGAATTCTAAACGTTATTGGTGAGCCAGTGGATGAAGCTGGTCCAGTAAATGCTAAAAAAACTTATAGTATCCATAGAGAAGCCCCTTCTTTTGAAGATCAATCAACAAAACAAGAAGCTCTTTTTACAGGGATTAAAGTTATTGACCTTCTTGCTCCATACCTTAAAGGTGGAAAGATTGGTCTTTTTGGTGGTGCCGGTGTTGGTAAGACCGTTCTTATTATGGAACTTATTAACAACATTGCTACTCAACACAGTGGTTATTCTGTTTTCGCCGGTGTAGGTGAAAGAACAAGAGAAGGAAATGACCTTTACCACGAAATGAAAGACTCTGGAGTTCTTGATAAGACCTCACTTGTTTATGGTCAAATGAACGAGCCACCAGGTGCGAGAGCGAGAGTTGCTCTAACAGGTCTTTCTGTTGCTGAATATTTTAGAGATGAAGAAAACCAAGACGTTCTTTTCTTCGTAGATAATATCTTCCGATTTACTCAAGCAGGTTCTGAGGTTTCCGCCCTTCTTGGACGTATTCCTTCAGCGGTTGGTTACCAACCTACTCTTGGTACGGAAATGGGGGCTATGCAAGAGCGTATTACATCAACTAAAAATGGTTCAATTACATCTGTTCAGGCCGTATACGTTCCTGCGGATGACTACACCGATCCAGCTCCTGCTACAACCTTTGCTCACCTTGATGCAACTACTGAACTTTCAAGACAGATTGCTGAGCTTGGGATCTACCCAGCGGTTGACCCACTCTCTTCAACTTCAACGATTCTAACTCCAGCTATTCTTGGTGATGATCACTATGATACAGCTCGAGGGGTTCAAGCAATTCTTCAACGATATAAAGAACTTCAAGATATCATCGCGATTCTTGGTATGGATGAACTTTCTGAAGAAGATAAGCTTATCGTTGCTAGAGCGAGAAAGGTTCAGAAATTTCTTTCTCAACCATTCTTCGTTGCTGAGCAGTTTACAGGTCTTAAAGGACAATTTGTTAAGATCGAAGATACCATTGCAGGTTTTAAAGCTATTCTCAACGGTGAAGTGGATGAGCTTCCTGAGCAAGCTTTCTACCTTGTTGGGAACCTTGAGATGGTTCACGAGAAAGCGAAAAAGATTAGAGAAGGAAACTAATTACTATGAACTACTATACAGTCGATGTTCTCTCCCCTAACGCGATCATTGCTAAGGATATTCCTTGTGAATCTCTTATCATCCCGACGGTTAGAGGACAGATCAATGTTTTACCTGAGCACACTCATTTAATCACTGAGCTTGATAATGGGCACATGGTTGTATTTGGTGGTGCGGATGACCCGACAAGATCTTTCCTTATTACTGGTGGTATCTGTAAAGTCCTTAACGAAAAAGTGACAATTCTGACAACTGCCGGAGAAGAAGATAGAGACATCGATCTTGAAAGGGCCAAGCTTGCTCTCGAAAATTCTCTTGAACATCTTAGAAAAGGAGACCTTTCTCCTGGAGATTTTGAGAAGTACGAAAGAAAAGTGGAAAGAGCAAGACTGCGTATTCAACTTGCTGAAGAAGACATCGCAGGTAAATCTAAATAAGCGGTAAAAAATTCTCATTTTTTATAAAGGCCAACTTTGTGTTGGCCTTTTTTATTTACTGACTACTCAAAAAAAAGTGACTACTCACTGTAAAAATCCTCATGACTATTTAAAAAGTGAATGAAGGTAAAATGTACCTCTTGAAAAGCATGACTCTAGCCCTCATTATGCAAGTTAGAGATTATGAAATTCTTTTTACTTTCTATTCCTTTGGCCATGATTCTTATGGGTGCTTCCATAGGCCGCAATCTCTTGACTCCTGTTCAAATTCAAATCTCTGTGAGCCCTTATGTAAAGGCGATTCAAAAAGTTTCTCAAACGCTTACGAAGCCTTCTGAAACACCTAAAGCTCTGAACCATCTTCTTGCTCTTGAAATGAATCAAGAGACTAAAAGAATTGCAAATATGAGCAAGTTCCCTACCTTTATAGCGGTTAAAAAATCTATGAAAAAGGTAGCAGATCTAAAAAGAGAGCCTGGTGAGTCTAAGCTTAGCTTTTCCACTCCTCTTTTAACGGCCTCAAGTATTGAACTTGATGATTCTGAATTCATTGAATCCATGGAGTTTATCCCAACGGAAATGACTCCAGTGATTGTCATGAGTGATATTGCTTTTGAACTACCTACAGAAAGAATCGCAGAAGCACCAATCGAACCTAATCAAGAAGATGAAATTCAAACGATTCTTAGTTCTACTGCTAAAAAAGAACCGGTGAGTATTCAAGATAATATCTTCACAACAGCTGATCTTCCCCCACTTTCCGACTCGGTTAAGCTTGCTCTTAATAGGGAATATGAAAGACCTCCAATTGATCCGATTGCGATGAGTACTCAAAATTTCAGTGCCAATCCAACACTGGAAGGTATTAAAGCTTTCATGGAAGCAGATCAAGAAAAGAGGAAGGTTGTTAAGATTACTGGAATTCATAGCATGATCGATCAAGGATTTGATCAATCTGTTGAAGGCATGGATCTTGTCCTTGAATATGATAAGTCAGAAGTCCTGAACTCTAATGAAGAGGGAGAGATTCACCTGGATACTAACCTTAATAGTAAAAGCGGTCTTTTACGGGCGACGATTTTGTCCAAAGGTTATATGAGAACCAAGTTGGATATCCATATGAATGCCGGGCAAGAAGATCTGATTAACGTACCTTTATTAGATGAGTACTCATTTTATAAGTTTATGGAAAAAGAAAATGTATCAACGGTAGGAGGTCATCTTCTATTGGAAATGGATCAATCGGTTAAAGATGCTGATCTGGATGAAGCCTATTCAGCTAAAATTTATCTGGATAAAGACTTTAAAGTGGTTGATGGAGCGCCGGCCCCGTTTATTCTCTTTGTGGGGGTTCGACCAGGAAACGTCCTTTTAACTGTAGATATGGGCAAGTCGGTAGCAGATAAGATTATTCAAGTATCTGAAGAAGAGCTACTTTATACCGAAGTTGAGATCGCTAAAGGGAAGAAAATGGAGTTTTCTCTAAGCGAAATGAACCTTCTTGGCCGAGTGAATAGTCAGCTTAGTGTAATGGCAAATGATCTTAGAGTTTTTAATTCCAAAATATTCTCAGAAAAAATTGGTGTAAATGAGTACTCAATTCGTACGCCTGATAAGATTCTCGGTTTTAGAGATTATTTTGAACTCACTCATTTAAGAGAGTCGATATTCTTCGGCAGTAATCGGTCTTCTGAAATCGCCCTACCAAGTCGGGGTCTTTATACAGAGCTTCTTAATTATCTTCAAATTAGTGAACTCGGCGGCGCCTGTTTAATTCAAATAAATCTCAAAGATGTTCCTCAAGATTTTCTCATTGCTGGAGATAAGGGGATGGAAAGACTCAACTATCAGCTTCTCTTTGTGGATGAAGATGGTGAGGTGGGCAGTGAAATTAATCCAAGCACAAGACATGCTTATATTTATGGAGAAGGACTCGGTATTTTTAATATCAAGATCAGCTATCTCGATGGCCAATATGACTACATGCAAACCTTCTGTTCTCCAAGAACTCTTCTTGTTGAGCAGCTTTAACGGACACACTCCCCTTTATATTTAAAATAATTCTTAGGATAAAGTCTTCTGAGTTGATCGCCAGTAACTTTAGTGTAGCGTTTCTTATTCAAATTTACATCACTGATAAAGATACTACCGGCAGGAAGGTTTTTAGAATTATCGATAATATGATTATTAAAATAGCGAAGATCAGGTGAATCCTTTTCAAGAACTTTAAAAATGGAATTAGGAATAAGATCACAATGGGTGACATAGACGTGAAGATTCTTATATTTCCCTCTTATAATGCTATGAGGAAATTTAAGGTCATACAACTCACTCTGATAACTTAAAGAGTAAACCAACGCTAAAAAGGATGCATAAAAATTTTCACTCGCAAATCCATAATGAGGATGATCATAGCTTCGTAGAACTTGTTCTAAAGAAGGAGTTTTGATTCCAAGCTTTCTTCTTGCTCTAATAATATGCTTAGTCCCTGAATTATAGGCCGTAACCGCGAGATCCCATCTTCCTAAAATCTTATAATTCTCCTTCAAAAGGTGAAGGGCCGCCAAAGAGGAAATGACAGGGTTGAGTCGTTCATCCTGAATAGAATTCACTCGCATGAAATGTTTGCCAATAAAACCCATAAACTGCCAGACACCTGTAGCGCCTACTTTTGATTTAGCATTCAAATTAAAACTCGATTCTAGAAAAGCGACAGCACGAAGCTCATAAGGCATTTCAAATATTTTAAAAAAACGAGAAATAGGTTCTTCAAAGGCTTGAAAATTCAGAAGGCCTTGAATGATATTATTTTTCTGACCAGTCTGAGATCTTATGTTTTCAGAAAGACTTAAAAAAAGCTTCTTTCTACTTTGTGGATTTTGAGGAATATTAATTTTATTTTTTTTAAGAATATTGAGAACACTTTTTTCTTGAGGTGTGAAGTCCTTTGTTTTTGTAATAAGATTATAAAAAGTTTCCTTTAATTCTTTAATTCGGTCTTCTACAAGCTCTACTTGAAGGGAATAAATAAGATTCTTATTCACAATGGAATGAGTCAATTGTCTAAAATCAATAACATCAAAAACAAAAGAAAGATTTTCTTTATCGTGAATGATGACATGGTTGGAGTCATATTCAGAATACACATCAAACCAGAATTTTGTGCGTTTTAAAAAGAATTTTGGAACTTGAAATTCTTTTCGGACTCTTGTGCCTTCAATCATTCTATTAAATTTTTCATTTTGAGGCAGAGGTTTAAACTTTAGAGTCCGAAGAGGCTTACTTAAAATAATTTTATTAATAAGAGTATAATCATCCTGGAATATATTATCAGGACTAATGGCAAAGGCATTAAAGCTAAAAAGAATGAAGAGGACTAATTTTCCCATTCGTGATTTCTGAAAACTTCCATAGTTCTCGAGTATCCCGCACTTACAACTTCTGCGTTAGTTTTAGGATCTAGAGAAAAAGAGTTTTTAAAAAAGACTTTATAATTTTCATGCTTTGGAAAAATATCAATGAGATGTACATCCGATTTATAATTGAGCTTTCGCTCGAGAATGCTCATAATATTTCTACGATGAGAATCTCCCATTTTGTTACGCTTCATATAATCATTTACAGTTTCAATGATATCTTCCGCTGTTTTTCGTTTGGCCCTAGATTCTACAATTTTCTTTTGAATAGTAAGATGAATCGCTTGAAGGACAATGGCCGGAATACCATGATTGATAAGAGAGCCAATTTCATCATGATAATGGTAGGGCGTGTGGGTCCAGGAACTGATGATGACTTTGCAACCATTATCAACAGCAACATGAGTAGAGAGAGTATCCCTTATTTCTCCGTCAATATAGTAATCTAATTGATTGGATTTTGTATTCCATATTGGATAGGGGCAATAAAATGGAGGAATGCTCATGCTGGCCGCCACACTTTCAGCAACGGGCATTCCAACATAATAGCTAGAAGTCGAGTCATGTCTTGGATTTGGATATTTATACTTACTAAAAATTACTTTTCGGGAGTGATCTAACTGAGTAGCTATAACAAATAAATCTGCCGCATAGTCTTCAAAAGAATTAGAGATAAGAACATTTCTTTTAATATAATCATAAAGTCCTCCAGTAGAAAAAAAACCAGAAATATTTCTTAGAGGTCTTAAAATTTGTCGAAAGAAAAAGGGTAGAGTTTCAAAGGGATCATAAAAACCTCCTCGTGGTGGTTTATGAATTCCTTTTCGAATTGTCATCATGTCACGATAAGTAATAGGAGGAAGTCTTTTATAATCTTTTTCCAACATTGATTTAATAATGTCTTGCGGTCCGAAACCAGAAGCAAAAAATAAACCAACGAGAGAACCAGCTGAGGATCCTACATAGGTTGAAATATCATAGTCACCTTCTGAAACAGAGCTATTGGATCTAAAGCTAAAACCTAACTCTTCAAGTGCTAGAGCAACGCCTATATGCCATGCTGCAGCCTTAACCACTCCTCCGGAGAGAACAAAGGCGGTTTTTTTATTTTTAATATTTTTAAGGTCTACTCGCTGCATACTTCTATTATAAACCATAATTAATTAAAATCGTTAAAGTTTGCACAAGATTATATAATTTCATATTATTGTTTAGGAATGGGGTAAGGGCTATGGAAGAGAATGAAGGTCAATGGGTATCCATTATTGAGTACGCTTCAATTCGAAAAATTTCAATTTCTACAGTGCGTCGTTATATAAAGGCCGATCGAGTAAGAAATAAACTCGATAATGGAAAATATATGATTTTCTTGCCATCAAACTCGACGAGCTTAATGAAGAAAAATGAACTTCATCAGCTCAAAGCTGAAAATGAGCAGCTCAAATCTCAAATTAGAACTCTTAAAGAAGAAAACAACGATCTTAAGATGCTCGTGAATCTCTATGAAAATAACCAAATGGGAAGTAACCTAGCAAATGAATCCATTTAGATTAAAAATCCTCTCCCTTCTTTTTGTATTTTTTATATCTCTACCAGCTCACTCTAAGTTTAGTTTGAGAAGATGTATCCTTCTTCCTATTACAGATGAGGTTCAAGGAGCAGTAAGCTTTAAAGTATTTCAAAAGCTTGAGTATTATTTAAAAAATAGTAATTGGTGTTATTACAGAACCAATTCTGAAATTCTTAATATCCTTGGTGCCTATCAGAAGAATCTAAAAGCTCACCTTGCTAATGATGAAGTCCTTAAAGTGATTGCGGATCGAACCAAGTCTGGGTCTCTTATAAAGATTGATCTTGTTCCTCATGTAAAAGGAATTGAGGCCCAAGTCTATGTGATTGCTGATAATGGTAAAGATCTCTACTTTAAAGAACAAACTCTCTTAGAAACTAACGATATTGAAATCATTACCCGTACTATTATGAATTGGCTGGAAGTTTATTCTAAAAGTATTCCATATGATGGACGAGTCATTGGAATTTTAGGAAATCAATTTACAATCGACGTCGGCAAAGAGTTTGGAGTCTTTCCTGAATCTAAAGTGACGATTTATCGACCTAAATATAAAAAGAAGCACCCTCTACTCAAAGAAATCGTAGAATGGGAAAAAGAATCTATTGGAGATGGAAAACTTTTTCACGTTACGAATATGCAGTCTCATGGAAAAGTCGATAGCTTTCATTCCAAAAAGAAAGTTCAAATAGGTGATTGGGTTCTTGTTAATAAAGATAAGCAAAAAGAGGAAAGCATAGGACTACCCTACAAAGATCTTGAAAAAGATAGCTTTGGTAAACTAGGAACTCTAGGTTTGTATCTTAATTTCGGGCCTGGCTCTGCAACTTCTACACAAAGTAATACTGATGTTCGAAAGATAGGTGGTCTTGTTGTGGGGATTGACCTTGCAGGAGAGCTTTGGATCACCAGAGAATTTTGGTCTTCTCTCGAGCTAGGTCAACACTTCGGTACGTACTCTAAGGATGAAGGAAATATTCAGGCAACGGCGGACAACTCTGTAAGCAATGGTCATTTTAAGTGGAAGTTTGGATACCGATACCTTCCTATAGGTTTCTTTTATGGCCCTCGTGTGGATGGTTATTTTGGTTATGGAAGCTATACCTATGGTCTTGATACTCAAAGTGATGATGGATTTGTAGAAGGAACTTTTAATGGACTTCTCATGGGTGTTAAAGGAGATATGCCGATACATCAGCTTTTTAGAATATTTCTTAATGTGGATTTTATGCCATCCCCTGGCTACACTGAAAAAGTTCGGGTGTATGGTAATGCAACGAATACATCTTATTACCTTATTCGATTTGGTACAGAATATGTCTATGCTGAAAACATGACGATTGAGGGCTCTTACAGTACTTCTTCTTCTACAGCAGAATTTGAAACCACTGGAAAGGAAATCAAGCATAAAGAAAGCCTTTTTCGTGTAGGCGCTAAGTTTACCTTTTAGAAAAATGTCCAAATCAATTGAAAAAGATATTAAAAAATTGATAGAACCTTTCTTAAAAAAGAAAGGTGATTCCATCATGCAACAACTTTTGGAAAATATTGAAGGTCTCAATTCCCTCGATAAAGCGGGAAAAGTGAAGCGTCTAGAAGACTTAATTTTTAAATTCAAGAATCTCTATTACAACGGTCAAAAGACGATACCTGATGAAGTTTATGACGAGCTGGAAGACAAGCTTAAATCACTCGACCCTAATAGCCCTATACTTCACTATGTAGGTGCTCCAGTGAAAGCTGGAAAAGTTGCACATGATACTAAGATGTTAAGTCTTGGTAAGACTTATAAAGTTGAAGAGCTTAAAAGCTGGATGGGGACTCACGATACCGTTTCTACTTTTAAATATGATGGAAGTTCTTGTTCTATTCTTTACAAAAATGGACTTTTTCATCTAGGTAAAACAAGAGGTGATGGCAGCTTTGGAGAGAATATTTCTTCTAAAATTTTATGGATTGAAGAGGTCCCTAAGATGTTAGCCGTTGAGGAGGATTTAGAAGTAAGAGGCGAGCTTTATTGTAAGGAAGAAAACTTTCTTCACCTTTCGCAGGAAATGGAAAAACTAGGTTTAGAAAAACCAAACTCTCTTAGAAATATTGTAGCGGGAATTCTTTCAAGAAAAGATCATTCAGAGCTTGCAAGGTTTATTAGCTTTAGCGCTTTCGATTGTATTAGGGATAAGAATTTTAAAACAGAAGTAGACAAATTAAAGTTTCTACAAAAAGAGAATTTTATTGTCCCCGATTATTTTCACCATACTAAACAGGCTACCCTCGATGATACCATTGAGGAGGCTAAAGAGTTTATGGGAACAGGTGATTACCTTATCGATGGTCTGGTTTTTACCTACAATAAAATTGCTC
The DNA here is from genome assembly GCA_965365285.1 of uncultured bacterium. Classification (GTDB taxonomy): domain Bacteria; phylum Bdellovibrionota; class Bacteriovoracia; order Bacteriovoracales; family Bacteriovoracaceae; genus JAURDE01. The sequence goes on along the minus strand of CBDUBC010000001.1, from coordinate 56,685 downwards.
TTCATGAAGAGCTTGGAGCTACGGCCCATCACCCTCGATATAAAATGGCATTTAAATTTCAAGGTCATGCTGCCGACACAAAGATTAAAGAGATTATCTGGTCTGTCAGTCGAAACGGAATCCTCACTCCTGTCGCCAATGTAGAGCCTATCGAATTGAGTGGAGCAAAAATATCCCGAGTCACACTCCATAATTATGGAATGGTTCATGAGTTTGGCCTAAAAAAAGGTACGGTTATTAAAATTGTTCGAAGTGGGGAAGTTATACCTAAGTTTCTAGAGGTTGTAGAACAAAGCAAATCAGCTATGGAAATACCAACTCATTGCCCTAGCTGTGAAAAGAAAGTTGTTATTGAGGACATCAGACTTTTTTGCAAAAATCCGAAATGCCCTGATCAAGTTAGAGAGGGAATTTTAAATTTTATTCAAAAAATTGGAATAGATGATCTAAGTTCAAAAAGATTAGAAGAGATGATTCGAGCAGAGCTTGTAACAGAAATCCCTGATCTTTATAAGCTTAAAATGGAAGATATGCTTTCTTTAGATAAAGTAAAAGAGAAGCTAGCAACAAAGATTTTAAATAATATCGAAAAATCAAAAGGTGTCGATCTGATTACCTTTTTAGGCTCGCTTGGTATTTCAGGTGGCGCCTTTAATAAATGTGAAAAGATTGTATCTTCTGGCTACAATTCCATTGAAGCTATCCTTGGTTTAACCCTTAATGAGCTTATCGAAGTGGACTCTTTTGCTGAGAAAAGTGCTAGTGACTTCCTCACCTCTTTAGAGGAAAAAAAGCCTTTGATTAAAAAGCTTTTAAAAGTCGGTTTTAGCTTTGAAAAGGAAACAGTAGAAGGTCCTCTTAAAGATAAAAAAATCTGCATTACAGGAGCTTTAAGTGAAAAGCGAAGTATAGTGGAAAAATCCATCCGTGACGCTGGAGGAACGGTTGTAGGAAGCGTTTCGAAAAACACAGATTATCTTCTTACTAATGAAACTGAAAGTAATTCTTCAAAGTTTAAAAAAGCAAAACAGCTTGATATTCCGATTGTTTCTGAAGAAGAGATGAAAAAGATTATTTCTTCGTAGATTCTTTAAAGAGAATTTCCGCATCAACTCCAAGAATAAGGTCTTTAACCCTATAGTCAATCTGGTAGGTGGTGGGAGTCCTTTTAGTTGCACAAGAACAAAAAAGGAGCAGAATAAATAAAATCTTCATGCTCCTCTCTTTTCGGAATATAGGAAATCAAATTAATTAAATAATTTTTCTATGATACTCTTCCAAGCAATTTTTTTCTTGTCGTAAAAGCTTGATAATTCTTTTGAGGAAACAAATGATTTATCTTTATTCCAGAGCTCTTTGACTTTATCTAGGCTACAAATCCCCTTACCGACCGCCGCAGCTAAAGCTGCTCCAAAGGCAGTGGTTTCTATAATTTGTGGACGAATAATTTCTAAATGAGAAACAGAGGCTTGAATTTCCATAAGGAGATTATTTGCAACAGCTCCCCCATCAACCTTCAAATCACTGAGCTCTAACTCAGCATCTTTTCTCATGGCCTCAATAAGGTCATTAATGGAAAGACAGATCCCATCAAGACACGCTCTTGCGATATGAGATCTTTTTGAATCTCTTGTTAGGCCAACAATCGCCCCTTTGGCCTCTGAATTCCAATAGGGACTTCCTAGACCTGTGAAAAACGGCATGAACATGAGGTATTTCATCTGTTCGAGATCAGTCACCTCTTTAGCAAGACTTTCCACCTGTGGGCTTGATTCAATAATTTGAAGATTATCCCGAAGCCACTGAACGGCGGCGCCCGCAATATAACAGCTTCCCTCTAGGGCATAATAGATATCACCGCCATTCTTGTAAGCGACGGTTGTGAGAAGACCATATTTACTTTTTTGCTTTTCTTTTCCGGTGTTAAGAAGAAGGAAGGCACCGGTTCCATAAGTACACTTCATATCTCCAGCAGTAAGTCCTGCTTGTCCAAAAAGAGCCGACTGCTGGTCCCCTAAAATACCAGTTACTGGAATTCCATCAGGTAAAAAGGAGAGACCGATTGTTTTTCCAAATTCATTAAAACTATTTTCAATTTGAGGAAGGGTATTTTCTGGAACTCCAAAAAGATCTGTTAGTTCACTATCCCAATCACAATTTTCAAGGTTCATAAGTAAAGTTCTTGAGGCATTACTTGGCTCAGTCTTATGTTCACCGGTAAGCTTGTAGAGAAGAAAAGTATCAATGGTACCAAACTTGAGATCGTTATTTTTATGAGCATTTTTGACCTCCTCATTATTGTTGAGAAGCCAGTTCATTTTTGTACCTGAAAAATAAGGATCTAGAGGAAGACCTGTTTTTTCTCTTACTTTTTCTTCAACACCTTTATCCCTAAGGGCCTTACAAAATTCACTGGTTCTTCGGTCTTGCCAGACAATTGCGTTGGCAAGTGGCTTCCCTTTTGAGTTAAATGCACAGGTTGTCTCTCTTTGATTTGTTATACCAATACAATCAACATCTTCGCCTTTGAGACTATTTTTCTTCAGGATCTCGCTAACAGTAGATTCCACGGTGGACCAGATATCATTGAGATTATGTTCTACCCAAGATGGCTTGGGAAAAATCTGAGGAAACTCTTTATTGAGTTTATCCATGAGTTCAAAGGTTGAAGAATTAATGAGAACGGCCGTTGTACCCGTAGTTCCTTGGTCAATACTTAGTATTACACCCATGAGATTACCCCTTAGAAAGAATTTGAACTAAAAATGTAGTAAAGGGCCTAGCGAAAGTAAATACCGCTAGGAGATGGCCATGAAATCACTTTCACGTAGGCAATCCATTTATCGGCAACTGCAGAATTAACGCCTTTAAGCATCACAAAAGAAAGGGTCATAGTGACTACAAGCAGCATTACAAATTCAAGAAGTGTCTGACCACTTTGATTTCTTTTGTGTCGCTCCTGTTCATTTTGATAAAAATCGTTCATAATACCATTCTAAAGGGTTTTAGGACATCTAACCAATGAAGAAATATTTTCCAGCACTCCTATTCTTTTTCGTCTTTTCTGGCTTCTTAGGTATCCAGGTGCTTGGTGATATTCTCTCTGCAAAATCCTCCAGTATTGAAAAATCAAGAGCCGATCACTATGAAAATCTTTTTCAAAAGCTGGAACTTAAAACGGTCGACGGGAATACACTTAAATTTAACGAAATTAAATCCCCTATTGTTGTTCTTAATTTTTGGGCCTCTTGGTGTCAGCCATGTTTAATGGAATTTCCTTCTCTTGTTAAACTTTCTCAAAAATTTGATTCGAGTGATGTTCTTGTTGTGGGCATCAATGCAGATGAGGAAGATCAGTTAGTTAAACTCAAAAAGACAGTGGCTAGATACAACCTTTCTTTTCCTCAATACGCCGATCAAAATGGTGAGATTCTTAATCATTTTAGAGTTTCCGCTCTTCCCATGACTCTTATTTTTCATAACGGTAAAGTTTTGGAAATTTCTAAGGGTGTGAAAAATTTCTATGCAAAAGAAGTACTTGAAAAGTTTGAAAGGCTTATTCTCGACTCCAAAAAAAAAATTAGTTTAGCCCCTTCAGGCAAAGTTTCTTCCCCAATTATAAAAAACTTCAGTAAGATTCGGACAATTAAATATAGTAAATCTTGGTTTAAGTCCTTTTACAATCGCTCCTTGATCTCTAAGACCCAAAGCGTGGGCAGAGTTTAGAGTGATTGCACACAGTAGCTCACAGACATTCATTTTATAGTGAGGAGCTGCAATAGAGGCAATTTGAAGAAGATTATCAAAATGACAAGATCCTGGATTATAATCACTCCCAATAGAAACTTTTACTCCTTGATCAAGAAAGGCCCTGGCGTTGGCCTGTGGTTTTCCTAAAAAGAGTCCAGTTCCAGGAAGAAGATTCGCTATAGTATTGGATTGAGCAAGTGCTTTGATTCCATCAATATCGGTGCAAAGAAGGTGATCGCAGCTTAAGGCATTTTCATGAGCTGCTAAGATAGCACCTTTGTTATCGTTAAACTCATCAGCATGAACTTTAACCCCAATACCAAGCCCTTTTGCTGTCTTAAAAAGAAGCTCAGTATCTTCACGATCAAAATAGCCTTTTTCAAAAAAGATATCGACGGCATCAAGTATCTTCTCTTCAGACAGCTCTTTCAATAAGGGAAGAACCTCTTTCTCAAGATAATCTCTTGAAGTTTTATAGCTCATTGGAACCGCGTGTGCCGCCATAAAGGTGTTAAGTATTTGAACTCTTGGAGCAAAGTGTTTTTTAAGATCATCGATAATGAAACTTAGCTCTCGCTCTTTTTCTTTATGAAGTCCATACCCACTTTTAATTTCAATGGTTCCGATGCCGTAAGAATAAAGTCTTTCAACTCTCTCTACGGCAAGATCAAAGAGCTCTTTTTTTGAGAGTTCATTGGTTTTTGTCATGGTGTGAAGAATACCACCACCAGCATTTGCAATTTCTTGATAATCGGCCCCATTAAGTCTCATGAGATATTCTTTTGCTCGATTACCGCCAAAAACAATATGGGTATGAGAGTCTACCAGTTCTGGAATTACGGTCTTTCCATAGAGGTCTTCAGCATCAAGACTTTGATACTCTTTTGGAAGATCTTTGGTTGATCCAACCCAAACAATTTCATCGTGATCCACAACAATGGCACCATTTTCAATTGCTCCGAGATCTTCAGGCATAAGGGAGCGCCCATCTTTTTGATGGGCAGTATTTAGAGTTATAAGTTCGCTTATGTTTTTAAAGATTTTCATAAAGAAGGAAACTTTATATTAGTCTTATCCTTCATTGCAAGTGCCTCTTCATATCCAGCATCGATATGACGGATAACCCCCATACCTGGATCCGAATTGAGCACACGGCTAATTCTCTTGTCCATATCTTCAGTTCCGTCGGCAACGATAACCATTCCAGCATGTTGAGAGTAACCCATACCTACCCCTCCACCATGATGAAAGCTCGTCCAGCTCGCTCCGTTCATAGTGTTAATCATAAGATTAAGAAGAGGCCAGTCACTAACGGCATCAGTGCCATCTTTCATGCTTTCTGTTTCTCTATTTGGAGAAGCAACAGAGCCACAGTCAAGGTGATCTCTACCGATTACGATTGGTGCACTTACCTTTCCGTCTCGGACAAGCTTATTGAACATGAGTCCAGCTTTTTCCCTCTCTCCATACTCTAACCAACAAATTCTTGCAGGAAGGCCTTGAAAAGCGACCATTTCAGAGGCCTTATCAAGCCAGTTAATGAGTTTTTTCTTATGAGGGAAAAGCTCTTTAAGAGCTTCATCCGTTACTTTAATATCATTTGGATCACCAGAAAGGGCCATCCATCTAAAAGGTCCACTTCCTTTACAAAAAAGAGGTCTGATATAAGCCGGCACAAAGCCAGGAAAATCAAAAGCGTTTTCTACGCCTACTTTTTGGGCACCGGCCCTTAAATTATTTCCATAATCAAAGACATGACTTCCCTTTTTCTGGAAACCAAGCATTGCTTTTACATGATCACCCATAGTCTGATAGCTAAGTTCTGTATATTTTGCAGGATCTTTTTTTCTAAGTTCACAAGATTCCGCTAGACTCATACCTCTTGGAGCATAACCATTAAGTGGGTCGTGGGCCGAAGTTTGATCGGTTACAAGCTCAGGAACAATGCCCTTTTCAAGTACGTATTCAAAGAAATCAGCGGCGTTTGCAACAACACAAATAGAAATCGCCTTACCTTCTTTTTTTGCATTAAGGGCCATTTCAATGGCCTCATCATAGCTATCAACAATAACATCGAGGTATCGAGTCTTTACTCTTTTTTCGAGTCGTTCTCGACTAACATCACACCCTAGGAATACTCCGCCAGCCATCTTAACTGCTAAAGGCTGAGCACCACCCATTCCACCGATACCAGCACTTAAACTAAGAGTCCCCTTAAGGTCTTTCCCCTCTCCGTAATGCTTTTCAGCAGCTGCCATAAATGTCTCATAGGTTCCTTGAAGGATTCCTTGAGTTCCAATATAAATCCATGATCCTGCGGTCATCTGACCGTACATCATTTTTCCTTCATCCTTTAATTTATTGAAATGATCCCAATTCGCCCATTCAGGAACAAGGTTTGAGTTTGCAATAAGAACTCTTGGACCATGAGAGTGAGAAGGAAGAACAGCAACGGGCTTTCCACTTTGAATCAAAAGAGTTTCATTATTTTCAAGATTTTTAAGGGCCGTCATAATATCGGTCAGAGCTTTTGGATTTCGAGCTGCTTGCCCGTTCCCACCATAAACAATAAGCTGATCACGGTCTTCAGCAACTTCTGGGTGAAGGTTATTGAGTAAACATCTTAGCGCAGCTTCTTGATGCCAGCCTTTACACGTAAGTTGGTTTCCTGATGGAGGTAGTGGAATATTCATTATCTTAACTCCCCTAATTGCTTCTCAGCAATTTGAATAAGTTCATTGTTGTTAATTAAATTTACTATTTTGTTTATATCATGCGCGAAGACTCGATCTTCAACTATTTTAGGAACGAACTCCCTCACCTTTTCATAGACGGCCTCACATGCTGGGCTCGATTTTTTTGGTCTCTGATAATCAAGGGCCGCTGTATTACAGAGAATTTCAATAGCAAGGATCGTTTTCGTATTTTCTACAACTTGATGGAGCTTTCGTCCGGCAAACGGACCCATAGAAACATGGTCTTCTTTATCCGTTGAAGTGGGAATGGAATCAACGCTGGCCGGATGGCAAAGAGTTTTATTTTCACTAGCAAGAGCAGCTGCCGTAACATGAGCAATCATAAGCCCACTATTGAGTCCCGAGGATTGAGTAAGAAAAGCTGGAAGTTCAGAAAAGGTTGGATTCATCATCTTTTCAATTCTTCTCTCGCTAATACTGCAAATTTCTGAAAGACCCATAGTCATATAGTCCATAGCAAAAGATAAAGCCTGTCCATGAAAATTCCCACCTGATACAACCTGATCTTTATTTACAAAAATAAGGGGATTATCAGTGACGGAATTAAGTTCAGTTTCAACAACTTCTCTAAGATGATAAAAAGTTTGTCTACAAGCTCCATGGACTTGAGGAACACATCTTAAAGAATATGGGTCTTGAACCTTAGCACATCCATGATGAGACTCTAGAATTTCACTCTCAGGTAGAATTTTGTTGAGATTATAAACAGTGTCCAGCTGCCCTTTATGAGGTTTAAGTTCACTAATATGAGGATAGTATGCACGTACGCTTCCTTGGATTCCATCAACAGTCAAACAAGCGGATAAATCAGCTAGCTTAAAAATCTTTTCCGCATCAGCTAGCGCCATGGCCGCATAGGCCGTCATAAAAGCAGTACCATTAATGAGGGCAAGACCATCTTTAGGTCCAAGCTCAGCTAGCTTTAGTCCCTCTTTTTCCATCGCTTCTTTTGAGCTAAGAAGATTTCCTTTATACTCCACCTCACCTTCTCCAATCAGAGCAAGTGCAATATGAGAAAGAGGGGCAAGGTCTCCAGAGGCACCAACACTCCCCTTTTCGGGAATTATGGGATGAATTTCCCGATTGAGAAATTCAATAATGAGCTCAACAATTTCTGGATTTACACCAGAAAAACCTGTCGCTAAACAGTTTGCTCTTAGGACCATCATTGCTCGTGTGAGATCTTTACTTAAAGGTTTACCTACTCCTGTACAGTGAGATCGAATAAGATTGTATTGAAGCGTTTTAAGATCTTCTTTACCAATAAATTTATTACTAAGGGCCCCAAACCCAGTATTAATACCGTATACGGGCTCCCCTTTTTCAACAACTTTTAGAACATACTCTCGAGCTACGGTCATTTTTTCTTTAGCTTCTTTTTTTAAGGAAACTTTTGAATCACCATGAACGATTTTATAAAGCTCATTTAAGTTTAGAGATAGACCATCAAGTTCACATGTATTTTTCAAGATCTTATTCTCCTTTAAGAATATTGATTTGATTAAGATAATTCTCAGGACCTTTTTTAAAAACAAAAGAACCTGCAACAAGGTTTGTGGCACCGTGATCCGCTAGTTTTTTACAATTCGCCTCACCGACTCCACCATCAACTTGAACTTCAAAATTTAAATCATGTTCATTTTTAATTTTTTGTATTTGATCAAGTTTTTCATATGTTCCTTCCATAAAGCTTTGACCACCAAAGCCTGGTTCAACAGACATAACAAGAAGAAGATCAATTGCTTTAATAACTTCTTCAGGAATTTCAGAGACAAGAGTCTTTGGCTTGATGGAAATACCAACACTCTTATAATGTTTTTTTGCTTCTTGAATAAGCTCTAATGGGTTTTCACAAGCTTCAAGGTGAAAAGTAAAATTATGAACACCCATTTTACTATAGGCTTCCATATGAAACCAAGGATTGGTCACCATACAATGAGCATCTAAGGGAACATTTGTTTTTTTAGAAATCATTTCAACAATTGGTGGACCAAATGTTAAATTAGGAACAAAGTGTCCATCCATAATGTCCAAATGAAGCCACAGATCGTCGATTTCATTAAAGTGCTTAAGCTCTGTTTCGATATTTAAAAAGTCACAAGATAATAAACTCGGAGCAATGATCATGATTAAATTCCTGTTAAGATAAGATTCGTTTCTTTGTTTCCGTTTATGAAGTCAACATCTGAGGTTGCCTTCTTTCCTTCCAATTGAAGTTTTGTAATCCTTAAAGATCCATCAGTTGTACCAACAATAAATTGGTTTTTAGAAACATCAATAAGACCTGGTTTGATATGTTCAAATGAAAACTCCGCTTCTAAAATTTTTACTCTCTTTTCATTGAGGTAGAAAAAGGTTCCCGGCCATGGCTTAAGTCCACGAATTCGGTTAAAAATAACCTCAGTCGTATTATTTTCAAAATCAATAAAGCCATCAGCTTTTTTCAATGTTGGTGCAAAAGTCGCTTGGTCATGGTCTTGTGGTTTGGTTTCATAATCATCTTCGATAAGCTGTCTAATAAAGAGGTTTGTGCTTATAGCTGCTTGAAATTTCATTCGAGTATAAAGGAGACCATAAGTTTCTGTTGACTCTATAGACATCACATCTTTTCGAACAATATCTCCAGCATCCATTTCTTTAACCATTTTTTGAATGGTTACTCCAGTTGAAGAGTCACCATTTAAAATAGCATATTGGATTGGAGCAGCTCCGCGATATTTAGGAAGAATAGATCCATGAATATTAAAACATCCCAAATAGGGGACTTTAAGAACTCTATTTCCTAGAAATTGGGCAAAAGAAATTACTAGAAAAAAATCAGGTCTGTTTTTTTCTAGCTCATCTAAAAAGTCATGCTCTTTGTTTATATTTTCGGTTTGAAGAAGAGGGATTTTATTCTCTTTAGCGTAGACTGCTACCTCAGGTGTATGAAGTTTATTTCCCCTTCCAGCAGGGCGATCAGGCATGGTTACGACTTTGAGAAGATTAATATGAGGATGGTTTGCGAGTACTTCTAAAGCAGGAACTGAAAAATCGGCAGTACCACAAAAAACGCAACTGTACTTTTTCATTTAGGACTTCTTTTTCTTTAAAAATTTTTTCGTTACAAGATTTCTTTTAAGAAGACTTAGCTTTTCAATAAATATGATTCCATCAAGATGATCATTTTCATGTTGAATGCAAATTGATAAGAGATCTTTTGCTTCAAGGGTATGATGATTTCCTTGAATATCTTGATAATGAACCTTTACAAATTCTTTTCTTTTGACCTCTTCGTAAACTCCAGGAACGGATAGGCATCCTTCTTCCCATGGAATAATTTCTCCAGAGGTTTCTAATTTTGGATTAATAAAGACTTGTGGATTAAATTGAGAGTATTCAATCTCTTCCTTACCATCCGTATTTAATTTCTTGGTACGCTTATAATCAGTATCGATTACAAAGATTCTTTTTGAGAGACCAATTTGAGGCGCGGCCAAACCAATACCTGGTGAGAGATACATGGTATAGAGCATATTTTTAATCAGAACCTCGAGGTCCTTGTTGAAGGATTCGACATTAGTTGCCTTCTTTTTAAGGATAGGGGAGGGGTAGGTGAAGATCTTAAGCTTCTCTCCTTCGAGGATATAATCAGGCCGTGATACAGTTCGGGTTTCCATGGAGGGTCTTATAGCATGGTTGCTATGCGTAAGTCCAATGAAAGATCGTCCTAGAAGGGCTTTAAGCTACCGATTTTTAAGAAGAAAAACCTTCTCTTTAAGGGAAGAAAGGCTTTTTTTCTGGATGGCCCTCCAGATATGGGAAAACCGCCTTCCTCTTCTCCAAATGGACCAGCTATGCAAGGTGTTGGTAACTTCATTTAAACGGGCGTGATTATAGACTTCTTCATGAACAAAATAGAGGTGATTATGTTCAAGAATGTACTGCCTGATATTTCCACTATTGAGTACTTCCATTTCCTTTGAGTTTACTTGCTCCTTTATGAAAAAGGGCTTTCTTGCGACTACGCCAATTTTACTTTCTCCAACAAGATCCACAACCTTTTGAGGAATGTAAGGTAGGTAAAAGGAAGGGAGGAGAAAGTTGTAGATTAATCCTAAAATTAAAAAAGGACTCAAAAGTCTTGCTAAAAGATTCTTACTTACAAAAAGAATGATGGTCACCAAAAGGATGAAAACAAGAGAAGTATACTCTAAGGGCCCAAAACTAAACTCATGAAACCAAAAGGAACCTGTAAAAATAATAGAAATTAAAACGACGGAGAGCACACTTATGATTTGATCTGGAATTTTTTTAATTCGATCGTCTTTTAGGATCAAGATTGCAAGAAGCATAATAAAAAGAACAGAAGAAGGATAAGCGTAATGATGTGATTTTTGATTGGGAATTAACCATATAAAGAAAAAACTCAAAAATTGCATCAAAAGAAAAAAGGTAGGTTTATTTGTGGAAAACTTCAAAAAATATTCTTTGTTTCCATAAAAAGGAAAATAAAAAATCCAAGGAAGACAAAAGATTAAAAGACCTTGAAAGAGAACTCTTGAGGGATAATTTTTGGCAGTAAACTTACCGAGGTTTTGATCGAGAAAAAAGGTTTGATAAAACTCTTGACCATAATTGATGTAACTTGCAATAAACCAAAGTGAGGCCAAAAAGAGAGTAAGAAACAAGACCGAAAACGACTTTTTCCAATGAAACTCTCGATACCTCATGAGATAGGGGAGTAGTCCAAGTCCAACCATCACAACAGAAACAGGTCCTTTAATAAGAATACTAAAGGCCAAAAGAAAACTGCACCAAACCAGATCTTTTCGTTCTCCATTTTCATAATAATCATAGAGTTTAAGTGCGCCAAGAATCGAAAAAAAAGCGAGAGGAGCTTCCATCATATAAATACGAGCGTATCGGTAAATTCCAATACTTCCTGCCATAAGGACAAATGAATAAAGTGTATCTATAGAAAAATATCTTTTGAGCCAACGAGAGATAAAGAAGATTCCAAATAAAGAGGTGAGGACCATAGCAAATCGAGGAAAAAAGATATTCATTTCACCAAAAGGCTTACTTAAAATAAGGGCCAGCCAAAAATGTCCTGGAGGTTTGGACCAGTGATTTTCTCCTAGATATTTAGGAGTCATAAAACTCTCTAGATTATGCATTTCCTTTACAATTTGAAGGTAAAATCCTTCGGTACTCTGTCTCACAGCATCTAGGTTTCCAAGATCAAATATATAAAGGAAAAGGATTAGAAAATAGACCCATATATATTTCATTAAGTCAGTTTCCTATGTCTATAGAAGATGAAAGAGAGAAAGAAGCTACAAAGGATGGGAATGCTAAAAGTAGCCAGGATAGGATTCATTTTTGAATTTCGACCGAGTTCTAAGGAGTAAGAGTAAATTAACCAGTAAAAAATAGAAAAAATAAATATGAAGGTTACATTTTTACCAAAACTTGATGCTCTTCGGTTAGGGTTAAAGACGGAAAGTGCTCCTATTATAGCGAAAAGAATGCAAATTGTTGCAGAGGAGATAATCTCAAAAAGAATCACTTCATATTCAGTTGTGTTAATTCCAGACTCTTTTAATGTTTTAATATAATTCCAAAGACCTCTCATACTTAGATTTGTAATATCACTTTCAATTTTTCGAAACTCCTCTGGGGTTTCTTGAAGATTAATTATGAATTCTTTTTCTTCGATAATTTGTGGAAAACTATCTTTTTTAGAAAACCCTTTTAAAAAAACGACATTTTCTAATTTCCATCGATCGCCTTCAATATGAACGGCCCTTGTTGCCGTAATTTTTTCATCGAGTAGGTAGGAGGTATCAATTTTAAAGATAGAGATATCAGTAAGAATATTATTCTTTTTATCAAAGGCAACAAAAGAGAAAAAATACTCCTTACTTTTATACCAAACCTTTCCAGAACCAACAGAGCTGGTTGCAATTCCTTTTTTTGAAAGGTTTCTAAATTTATGTGCATTATCTCCTATAATGACGTTTTTCTTAGATTTAATATAGGGTTTTACATACCCCATATTTACGAGCTGAAAAATACTAATCATTGAACTAATTAACACAAGATCAAAAATAACCTTTCTTCGGCTGTAGCCTCCGGCCATAATAGCAGTTAGTTCATTTCGATTAATTAATTTATTTAAAGAAAAAAGAGAGCCAACTAGACAGGCCAAAGGAAGAATTTTTCCAATAAAGCCAGGTACTTCTAAAAAATAGTTTTGAAGAACTTCAAGTGAGGTAACATTACCTCTCAAAAAACCCGAAATTAGGTTTGCAGTTGTTAATAATAGAAATAAGACTAAAAAAGCAGAGAGGAAAAATCGAGACCACTCTTTTAAAATTAGCCGTCTAATAAGAGGCATGTTGATCCTGTTTAAAATTTATAGGATAGGGATAATGCCGTTTCTTTAATTTTTTCAGCGCTCGCTAATAATTCTGTATTTTTTAGAGCAATATTAAGCACAAGTCTTGGACCTACCCAGCCAAGACCAACACCCGTTCCTTTTTCTCCAATTCCTTTATCATTATAAAGACCAGCTCTTAAGAAGAAATCGGAAAAAACCTTAACCTGAAATGCTCCTCGGTAGAGAAACTCTTCTTCAAGAGGTTTATAGTAATTTGTTCCTGCATCAAACATAACAGAGATGAAGTCCTCATAAACATACTGGAAACCGAGGACTCCTTTGGTGTTATTCTCTTTTTTCTTAATAGGATTTTCTGCCACAAGACCAATGGTAAAATTGGGACTGACAGCATGCATAACCCCAAAGATTGTTTTATAGGACTTCTCGTCTTTTAAAGTCGCTCCATCGCCAAGAACGCTGTCCTTTGTTAGCTTATAAGTTACGCCAAGCGCTGATTTTTGAAGAACAGGTGAGGCTATTGATACAGCGTATTGTTTTCTTTGTTCCTCACCCTGAGTGAATTTATAATAAGAAACGGATCCTTTAAGTGCCCCTTTTGCATCTGACACGATCACCGCCATGGTGTCACCTTCTTTACTGAGTTGTTGACCATCTACGTCAGTGTAGCTTGCATCACTTTTTTGAAGATAAATGGAACCTACTTGGTAAAAAGCTAGAGGCGCTGGGTTAACAGAGTTCGCTTCATCCATTAAAATAGACCCGACCCCTGTTCCCGCTGTAGACTTGGACCAGGTCGTCTCAAATTCTCTTATTTCTGAAAAAGAGGTGAGCGGAAGTAGCATTAATAAGGTAGGAAGAATAAGTTTTACTTTTAAATACTGATGAGAGTGAATATTAAGATTAAATAGTTTGTTCATGTTAACACTCCGTTTAAGGTTATTATAATGAAGATTAAAAAAGTCGTCATCCCTGTAGCAGGTAAAGGAACAAGATTTCTCCCTGCCACTAAAGAAATACCCAAGGAAATGATTCCTATATTGGATCGTCCTATGATCCATTATGCAGTCGAAGAAGCCGTTAAGGCCAATATTGAAGAAGTTATTTTTATTACCTCTAAAGGAAAAGAGGTTATTGAAAAGTATTTTCAAAGAAATTCCGTTTTAGAAGATTTTCTCTCTAAAAATGGAAAAGAAAAAGAGCTTAATCACATTAAAGATATTGGAAGTATGATTTCTTTTAAAACGGTTGAGCAAAAAGAGCAGTTAGGCCTAGGTCATGCTGTTCTTTGTGCGGAGGAGCTCATTGGTGATGAGCCTTTTGCAGTTATTCTTGGTGATGATCTTATTCTTTCTGATGAGCCTGTTGTAGGTCAGCTCATGAAGGTTTCAAAAAAACAAAATCACTCTTCAGTGATTGGTGTCATGGAAGTGCCGAAAGAAGAAACTTTTCGTTACGGAATTGTAGCCGGAGATATGCTCAATGATCGGACTCTAAAAATGAGCACGATGGTAGAAAAACCAAAACCAGAAGATGCTCCAACTAATTTGGCCACGCCAGGCCGCTATATCCTCACTCCAGAAATTTTTAAATGTCTTAAAGAAATTCCAAGAGGAAGTGGGGGTGAGTATCAGCTTACGGATGCTATTAACCTTCTTGCTCAAAAATCAGAAGTCTATGCACATATTTTTGAGGGAGATCGGTTTGATACTGGAAATCTAGATTGTTATCTCAACGCAATGGTTGAGTTTGCTCTACGAGACCAAAGGACAGAAGGTCTTATGAAAAAAATTATTCAAGAAAAAGCGAAGCAAATGCAGGGAGAGCTTTGATGAAATTAAAATTCCTCTTAATACTTATTATTCCAGTTATAGCTTTTGGAAAGCCTACAATGGAAGGGCTTTTTAGAAATGTTAATAGTGCCGATGTTGAGGGTGAACTCACCTTAGTTCGATTTATGGTGGAAGAGTTAAAAAACGAAGGTGTGTTAAAGCAGGTCAAAGTAGAAGAAGCTACTGAGACGAGTAATGTTCAACCTCTGATGATGGAAGAGAAATCGGAACCAAAATTTATTAAGCTTCTTCTTTCAAAAGAAAAAGATGATCGGATTGGGCTCGTTCAACTGGAATTCAAAGATAATAAGATGAATAACAATGAGGTGACTCGAGTTGAATACTTTGGTGATATCGTTAAGCAGGTGATTACAGAACCAAGCCTTTCTAAGAAGCTTTTTTATTCTCTCATTCTAATGTACACGATGAATGATTCGAGATCCATCTCTGATACTCTCAAAAAAATCGATATGGATTTTAAAACCAATAAAGAGTCAATTGATAAAGAGAAAATGGATTTTCTGAAAAAGTATAAAAATTATCTTGAGGCGATTAAAAGGGATCCTGATCTTAAAGAGTCAGTTCCTAACCCATTAAAGCCAGAATCAGAAGAAGAGAGAGAGTTTGTCAAAAAGCTTGAAAGAAGTAGCATATATACGAATTCAGAAAAGATTAAGCTTGTTCGGAAGGAAAATGAATTCTTTTGGGAACTTGGCTTAAATAATATTAATGCGCTTTTTGAAAATAAGACTGGACGACTAAATCGGCTTAAGCTCTCTTTTCTTGGTGGTGATATCGATGTACGCGCAAATGATTATCTTCTTTTTAATGGAGTCCATGAGTTACCTAAAAATATAATTATAAGAAATAGCGATCAAAGACTGTATCGGATTGTCATGATCGATTATAAAAACTATCAGAACTCTTCAAAGTCCCTCTCTAAAAGGGCCGAGGAATATCAAAAATTCCTCACGGAAATGAACCAGGCGCAAGGATTTAATATCACCAGTTCTGACTTTAGTACTAAAAAGGTTGATGTAGTCCAAGAGACTTTTCTATTTTAGAAATGAATGAGCCATCTTCTAATGCTTTATTGGTTGCCGCCAATACGCCTTTTAATAACTCTCTTCTAACCTATTTAGGAGAAGGGGAAACAGGGCAGCTTATTGAAGTTCCGCTTGGTAAGCGAACTATCCCTGGTATGATTCTTAATAACAAGGCTTCTCTTGATGGTCTTAATGAATCTAAACTTAAAAGTATTAAAGGACCTCTAACTTCCGAAATTAAAATTAATCCTAAAGATCTAGAACTTTATCAATGGATGGCACAGTACTATCATTATCCTTTAGGACAACTCATTTTTGAAAGTTTACCCAAGCTATTAAAAAGACCTCGTGAACTTCAATTTGTCCAAGGACAAGGAGAGGATTTTGATTTTAATCTTAATCCAGATCAATCCAAGGTTTATCAAGATATAAGAAAAACGATCAAGAAAGGTTTTTCAAAGCATCTCGTTCATGGGGTGACAGGGAGTGGAAAATCTTTCGTTTATCTAAGTCTTTTTAAAGAGGTCCTTTCCCACGGAAAGTCAGCTCTTTTCCTCCTTCCTGAAATTAACTTAACAAAGCAGTTTGTAGGTCTTTTTTCTAAATATCTTAAGGTTCCCATCTATCTTTATCATTCAGACATCTCTAATTCCGATAAGTATTGTCTTTGGAGACTTGTTCAGGATCTTGATGAACCTGTTCTTATTATAGGGGTTAGAAGTTCACTCTTTTTACCTGTAAAAAATCTTGGTCTTATTGTCGTGGATGAAGAGCATGATTCTTCTTTTAAGCAAGATGATCGATGCACTTATAATGCAAGAGATGTCGCTATTAAAAAAGCGAGTATTCAAAGGATACCAGCGGTTTTAGGTTCAGCGACTCCTAGTCTTGAAACTCTTCATGCTTTTAGGAATGCACCAGACTCTTATCATGTGATGAATCAGCGAATGGGTAATAGTGAGCTTCCCGAATTGGTTCTAGTTGATGAAAGAGAAGAGAAAGCAGAAGAGGAATTGTGGCCATTGACTGAGAGTGCCTGTAATCAAATTCACGAGGCGCTTGATCGAAATGAACAAGTGATCGTCTTTATCAATCGCTTAGGTTTCTCTAATTATCTCATGTGTAGGAATTGTGGACATAAGTTTACGTGTCCAAATTGCACACTTAATCTTCGTTATTACAAAAGAAAAGATCAACTCAAATGTCAGGTTTGTGAGCTTAAAACTCCAAGACCTTCCGAATGTCCTGATTGTGGAAATATGAAGCTTCTCAATAGAGGTTTTGGGACAGAGAGGATTCAAGAAATCCTTCAAAAGAGATTTCCTGAAAAAAATATTGAGCGATTTGACCGCGATGAAATTACAAATTTTTCTAAACTTGAAAAATCTCTGGATAAATTTAATCAAGGGCAAACCGACGTTTTTGTCGGGACCCAAATGATTTCAAAAGGTCATAATTTTGAAAATGTAAAACTTGTCGTGATTTTAGGTCTCGATGCTCAACTAAACTTTGCTGACTTTAGGGCCTATGAAAAAACTTTTCAAATGCTGACTCAGGTAAGTGGTCGGGCAGGTAGATATGGAGGAAATGGAAAAGTTTTGATTCAAACCTGTGATGTGGAAAACCCACTTTTTTGTTTAGTAAAAGAACAAAAATTTGAAGAGTTTTATCAAAATGAATTCCAACTTCGTAAAGATCTCGAGCTTCCTCCCTTTTCGCGAATGGCAATTATATATTTTAATGGCCGCTTTCAAGAGAAAGTAGAGGAGACGGCGGAAACAGCAGGGGCGATTTTAAGAAAGTTTATTTCTGAGCATTTCGATCAAGTGATTATCGAAGGGCCGCGATCTGCTCTTATTGAAAAAAAGGTCAATAAATTTACTTGGGCAATTTTGTTACGATCAAACAATCTCAACCAATTACACAACTGCTTAAAATCACTTACTAAAAATATCAAACTCCATCACTCTGTGACCATCAAGGTCGATGTAGATCCTCAGACCATTGGTTAGGGGGCTTTTTCTAAACAATTCTACCTTTATATCCGATTAGTTCTCAGGGCTTAAACGTTATTTTTAAGGTGAAAATTATGTGGATTAAAATCAGTATTTTTGGTTTATCTCTTCTTTTGAGTTTAGTCGTTCAAGCAGAGCGAGGACGAGGTCCAGGTGGATTTCGAGGCCAACCAAGTCGAGTTTTTGATAGAGGAGAACCTCCAAGACCAGCTGCTGGAGATATTACGGTTGATCGAACAAGAAGAAGTTTTTCTTCTACAACGATTGAAGCCGATACTTATTCCAGTGAGGGAGAAACGGCAAAATGCTCAGATGGCACAACTGTTCCACTTAATCTTTTAAAGCTCATTACCATTAACGGAAATGGGATTGAAATTGAACATAATATTGTAAACTCTGCGATTCCCAACGATCAAAAGAGTGTAACTGTTAATATTCCAAACCATATTTCTACTTGTTCAGATTTTGTGCCTAAGGTTCATCAAGACCAAGATCGAAATACATTATTTGTAACTGTCGAAAATAAATTTGATCTTGATGGTTATCTTAGAGGAAAAAAGAAAATTAAAGGAGTAGGTGTTCCTGGTGATGGAGAAGCTTATTCAGAATCTGATCTAAAAGAGTTAAGTCCTCTTGAAAAATATGAAGCTTGTATGACAATATCTGGAGTATTTATTCCAAGAGATAACGCTGATCCCTCAAAAGGAATTAAAATTAACTGGCCTGAAGGAAAGGGTTATACTCCAAAATATTCAAAAGCGATTAATATAAAATTTAATCCTTCTCAGGATATGAGAGTTCTATTTGCTTCCCCCATTGAGGGTGGAAATCTTTATGGTGCGGCTTATGATTTTGATAATGATGTCCCTATGAATTTTAATAACCCTGCTAAATGTCTTCTGAAAGAAGAGCTTGATCGAGGAGGAGTTAATTTGTGGGATGAAGTGGATCGAAAATATGCGACGCTTAAAGCAGATTGTGAAGGTGGTCATTTAAAAATTAGAAATGCTATGAAAAGACTTGGTGAATTTCCTGAACAAGATGCCTTTAGAAAAATTCTAGAGAAACAACTCGAAAATGAACTCGAAGAAATGGCCGAAGATCGTTACAAAAGACTCACAGAGCTTGGTGATCGAATTCGTGATCCAAATCTTACGAGACAACAGGCTGAACAACTTTCAGCGGAATATGTGAGTTATACCAGAGAGCTCAAAAATTTCTATTTCCAACCTAAACTTGATAAACTTAAGAAGCTATCAGAGAAAAGAAAAAATTCTAGTCTATCATCTAAAGAGCGAGCTCAAATAGATTCTCAAATTGGAGAGATCAATAATCAAATTGGCTCTTTTGAAAAAGGTCCTCTTTCAAAAAAGATGAATGTAGCAAAAACGATGGACGCTTTTAGAAAACAAGGGCTTGTAGATGAAGCTAATGAAGTAGCTGAACTAAAACTTACTTCCGGTGTTTTTATGCAAGTACACTTTGGTGGAAAAGATAGAAAGTCTAAAGGAATGACCTACGAAGAGGCTGAGAAGCAAGTTGCAGTAAGAAGCAAAAAGTATAGAAAAGATAGTGAATTATTTGCGAAGGCCTATATGGCAAAAAGTGGTGAAGGTAAGTTTTCAGGACTCTTTCTTGCAAATATTCAAAGTACACAAAGAAAAATGCAAACTGAACTCGTGAAGTATCAGGCAAATGAAATGAAATATATGAGATATTGTTCGAGAACAATAATTGGAAGCATTCAAAATCCGATTAAGTGTAAACAGTATATGTCTGCAAAATCTATAGGAAAAAGAAGAGGAATGCTGGATTCTAAATTAAAAAGTCTTCAGAAATCACTAGGACGGAATCACGAGCTTTATCAAAATTTTGTTCAGCTTGAGAGAGAAGGGGTTGAGAATCTAAAGCAAAGAAAACAAGGACAAGGTAGGGCCATCGCGGGTCTCACTGAATCTAATGAAATTGATCTTGGAAGTAATGATCCTTTCACCATTGATACAATTAACAATCGTATTCTAGAGGATGGAGATAGTGGAGTTAGTCTTTTTAATAATCCACAAGGAAATAATGCGAATGTGGGATTAGTGAATAATCCTCAGATGTTTCCAATGATGCAACCCAATCAATACAATATGATGTATAGAAACCCCATGGGTGCAAACATGGGGTTCTCAGGCGGTTATAATTTTAATCGATCTTTTTAGAAGTCGAGGGAGGCTCTTATCTGAAGAAGATAAGAGTCTTTAGTTGCATTTGGTGTAGAGGTATTATTAAAAGCGTAATAGTCACCTGTCATGAGATAACCAACACCACCATCCACATGAATTTCTTGATTCCACTTATATTTGAAATTAAAGTCTAGCTCCATCCCATAATCACTTTCTTGTTCAGCATTTGCTGTGAAAGTTTTATTGTTAAGATGATTATAAGCTTGTTGACCGTTAGAGGCAGTCTGATCTGCTTTTGCATAAATCAAGGCCGCTTCCCAAAGCCACTTATCCACTTCATACATCCCTGAGAGTTTTAGATACTGAACATTTGTCACGTAGCTATCGTAAACATTTTTGCTATTATCTGAAATAGCTCTGGTATTGTATCTAAAAAGAAGATTGGCGATTTGATAGTTTGGATGAAGGTACATAGCATCGTAGCTGGATCGTCCACCGTCATCACCAGAAACCGTACCAGCATCAAGTCCTAGCGACCAAGACTTGTTAAGAGCGTAGCTTGTTTCAAGAAGAACAGCTCTTGCTTTGTATTTGGTTGTGCCACCGCCATATAGGTTTCCCATCTCTCCTGAAAAGATAGGGGCTTCCACTTCCATCTTAAACTTTCCAAAGATTTTTTTGAAGTAGAGATCGATAAGCTTTACGTTACTCACACCAATTGCGCTTGATCCACTACCAATGTCGTAAGTAATACCTGTGTTGAATCCATTGATTTTCATGATGGAGTATTGAAGACCAAAAGCGACGTCTCTGTCAGGATTATCATAAAGAAGTCCAATACCCCAGTGTCTAGAATTGGATGCTCTGGTGAGATCGTCTGATGAATCCATTTTTGCCCAATAAGGTTCAAAGCTAAAATTACCCACTTTAAGTTTCATGGTAATTCCGTCTCTTGTCGAAGAGTGACGATCCCATCGATCGGAACCTTCATTGAAGATAGCTCCAAGACCCCAATGAGTGCTATGTCTTCCTAATTGGTAAGTAGCTGTATCTGAGTAAAGTTCCATATAGAATTTTGAGAGAGCAAGTTTATTATCGGCTCCTGGAAAAGAAGTATTGTAATAGTACAATGCGTTTCCGAATGTAGCTCCTTCTTTTGATTTATATTGGTTATCACCAAGTCTTCCACCTCTTGGATAGCCATTAGTGATTTCACCTTTAAAAGTCGCTGCATCGTTTACGATAATTTCTGGAGAAAGCTTAAAAACATAACTCTGCCAAGAAGCCCGATGGTGACCTCCAGAGGCCAGTGCTACCTCTTGAGAATTATTAGTAGAATTATCGACTTTTGATTCGACTCTTCTAAATTGATCAATTGATGTTGAATCTACTCCAAATGATCCATGCCAATCGATTGGCAAAGAATAAGCAGTTGGAGCTGCTAAGATATATAGGCTAACGAGAATAAATTTATTAAACTTCTTTAACACGTGTTGCTCCTCTATGTGACGCGATATAGAAAGGGGTGCTAACACTATATTTGAAGGACTTAATTAAGTAAAGAATCAGGGTATGAAGAAGGTCTATTTATTAATTGCGTCAGGGCTCACTTGTCTCCTGGCCATCATATTTTTTGTGATTAGCGTGATCATGGAAATCCCATCGGATCGCTTAAGTCTTCTTGATGAAAACTTAACGAAGCGAACCTTCTCTTCTCGCTCCGCCCTAGAAGAGGGAGCGATTATTAATCGTGATGAATTGAAGGATTATTTACGCTTCACTCAAGATTCCTGGGATATAGAAAAGCTTATTGATGATAATAAGTTAGAGGCTAAAGGAAAAAAACTCTACATTAATGAAACAATCGAACTTCCGCCTCTCATACTAAATGATTGTCTTAGTCTTAATTGCTTCCAGCATCGGATGTCTTTTGAGTCCATTCCAAGTGTTTTCTGGAAGACTCTTATAGCAATTGAGGACCAACGTT
Organism: uncultured bacterium; assembly: GCA_965365285.1. GTDB lineage: Bacteria > Bdellovibrionota > Bacteriovoracia > Bacteriovoracales > Bacteriovoracaceae > JAURDE01. The sequence goes on along the minus strand of CBDUBC010000001.1, from coordinate 34,746 downwards.
TTTTAAATCACCAAGGTATTGATTATTACTCGATCCTAAGAGCTCTTTATTATGATCTTAAAAGTTTAAAGATTGTACAAGGGGGATCGACGATTTCTCAACAGCTCGTTAAAAATCTTTTTTTAACTAATGAAAAAACTATTTCTAGAAAGATTAAAGAAATTATTATGGCGCTTTATATAGAAAAGAATTTCTCAAAAGAAGAAATTTTAGAGGCGTATTTTAATGAATTTGAGTGGGGAAGTTTACAAGGTTTAAAAATTAAAGGTCTCCATGCCGCTTGCCTTTATTATTTTGGTAAAAAGCCAAATGAAATTGATATCTTTGAGGCGGCCATATTAATCGGACTTCTTAAAGGACCCTATTATTATCACCCCTTGAAATATGAAGAAAGGCTCAAGTCTCGGACAAAAGTCGTATTTAAAAAATTAATTGATCTTGGCTTTGCTATCCCCACAGTTAATAAACAATGGACTGAAAAAGAGTGGAGGAGTTGGTTTCAAAATTTACAGAAAAATGAAAAAAAGCTTTCTTTATCCGTTATGTGGGAAATTAAAGAAAATAATTTTTTAGGAAGTTATGAATCCTTTGTATTTCTAAAGAAAGCGAGAGATTTAGAAAATCAAATGGATAATAAAAATATTTCTATAAAGGCCGTGATTGGAAATATTAAAGATCCCACTCATAAATTTAGTTTCTATAGTCGTGAACAGAGAAATAAAAAAAGGGCCATGGAAGAGGAGAAGCATCAAATCGGAAGTGTGATTAAGCCTTTTCTCTATCGAATTTTACGGACTAAGTTTCCAAGTCTTGAAGAAGTTTTTTTGAAAGATCCTTTAACCTTAGAGCTTAAAAGTGGAAAGTGGGAGCCCTCTGAAGCAGGCAATGATCAGAAGGGTGAGGTGAGTCTAAAAGAGGCCCTTTTAAAATCAATGAATCGTCCCCTTATTCGAGCTGCTCTTGAATTTGATATGAAAGAACTTGGACCAATGCTCTCCGAATGGTTTGAAATCTACACTCCACTGCAAGAGTATCCTTCCCAAATATTAGGGGCAGTCGAGGTCTCAGTTGAAGATCTTTATCGAAAATACATTCGTTTTTTTAATGAGGAATGTAACTATAGACCTGTCGAGTCAAATATCATCTACCTCCTAAGTGACCCCACAGAGACAACTATTCGAAAAAAAGTAGGTAAGTATTTAAAAAGTCATCGCTTTTTTGGGAAGACTGGAACCACAAATAAAGGGCTCAATAATTGGTTCGTTTTCTTTGATGGGCATAGAGTCGGAATTATCTGGGTAGGCTGGGAAGCAGACCAAGATATTAAGGACCTGAAATTATATGGATCGACTACGGCCTTTAAGCTTTTCCAAGGTTTTTACCTCGATAATGGACTCAGATTTAATGATATAGATTGTTTACAAACGGCAATACCCTAGATTATATTACGCCATATTTGAATCAGCAGGGGTATCGACAAGTGGTAAGTCAACAGATTTTGATTCTGTCATGCGTAGGTTCGAGTCCTACTACCCCTGCCACTTTCTTCTAGGTCTGTGATGAAAAGAATCGTTCTCGTATCAGGTACATCTAATCCAGTGCTCTCTAAAAGAATATCTGAGTTTCTCGATGTTGCATTGGTTGATCCTCAGGTTCATAAGTTCGCAAATGGTGAAATCTTTTGTGAAATTGAAAAGAACGTTAGAGGTGCTGACGTATTCGTTATTCAATCTACAATCAAACCTGTGAATGATGCGGTTATGGAGCTTCTGATTATTATCGATGCTCTCAAGAGGGCCTCTGCCTCTACCATTACTGCCGTTGTGCCTCATTTCGGTTATTCAAGACAAGATAGAAAAGCTTCTCCTAGAACCCCAATTACGGCAAAACTTGTTTCTGATATCATTACTTCTGCCGGTGCCACGCGAGTGATCACTATGGATCTTCACGCTGGTCAAATCCAGGGATTCTTTAATATTCCTTTTGATAATATTTTTGCTTCACCAATTCTTCTTAAATACATCAAAGAAGAAATCAATATGGAAAATCTCGTTTGTGTCTCTCCAGATGCTGGTGGAATGGAGAGAGTTCGACATTTCGCTAAAAAACTTAAGCTTGATATCGCCATGATTGATAAGAGAAGAACGGATAAAAACGTCGCTAAAGCTATGAATATTGTTGGGGACGTTAAAGGTAAAGACTGTATTATAATTGATGACATGATTGATACAGCAGGTACACTTGTGGAAGGAGCTAAAGCTCTCAAAGCAAATGGTGCTAACAAGATCTACTCTTGTGCAACTCACCCTGTATTCTCTGATCCTGCGCTTGATCGAATAGAAGCTAGTGAAGAGCTTGATCAAATTATCGTAACCGATACAATTCCGCTTTCAGCAAGAGGGAAAGAAATTGAAAAGATAAAGGTTCTCTCTACAGCAGAACTTTTAGCAAAAGCGATTCATAGAACTTTTAACAACGACTCCGTCAGTTCACTGTTCATCTAAAATGTCTCAAGAGATAAAGCTTATCGTCGGTCTCGGAAATCCTGGAAGTAAGTACGAGGACACTCGTCATAATATCGGCATGATGGCGCTTGATCGCCTCGATAACTTTAATTGGAAATCAAAATATAAAGGACTGTTTTCTCAGCTCGATGAAAATGGGAACCGGTTCTATTTTCTAAAGCCTCAAACTTATATGAATTTAAGCGGAGAGAGCATTCGTGCTCTTTGTGATTTTTTTAAAATAGGACCTCAAGAGGTTTTGGTTCTTCACGATGAGTTGGATCTACCTTTAGGGACCATTGCCTTTAAAAAAGGTGGTGGTCTGGCCGGTCATAATGGTCTTAAATCGACTGCCCAGCATTTAGGCACAAATGATTTTTATAGGCTTCGCATGGGTATTGGTCGTCCGGTGCATGGAGATGTTTCAAACTTTGTTCTCTCTAGTTTTCAGGGAGATGAAAATATTATAGTGGATAAGCAGCTGGATGGGACGTGTGATGCCCTTCGCATGCTAATGAAGTCAGGATATGAGCGAGCGGCAAATAAATATAGTCGTAAGAGCTTTGCCTAAGGAGAGTATTTATGGGTCTCAATTGTGGAATTGTTGGTCTACCTAATGTCGGAAAATCGACGATCTTTCAAGCAATCACTTCTGCACCAGCAGAAGCAGCTAATTATCCTTTTTGTACGATTGAGCCAAACGTTGGAATCGTAAACGTTGGAGATCCAAGGTTAAAAAAGATTACCTCACTTATTAACCCCCAAAAAACAGTTCCTGCCATTGTTGAGTTTGTGGATATTGCAGGTCTTGTGAAGGGTGCATCCAAAGGGGAAGGCCTTGGCAATCAATTCCTGGGGCATATCAGACAAGTCAATGCTATCGTTCATGTTGTACGATGTTTTGATGATGAGAACGTTGTCCACGTCGCTGGCCAGGTTAATCCAGCGGAAGATATTGAAGTTATTAATATGGAGCTTGCTTTAGCAGACCTTGAAGTTGTAACGAAAAAACTTCAAGGACTCGATAAGATGATGAAAAGTCATAACAAAGATATGGCAAGGAAAGGAAAGATTTTACTTCCTATCCTAGAGCGACTCAAAGATCACCTTGGAGAAGGTCTCCAGGCCAGAAACCTTGATCTAAGTGACGAAGATAAAGAAGAAATTAGAGATCTTAATCTGATCACCCTCAAAAAGATTTTATATGCTTGTAACGTGGATGAAGACTCCATTAATGAAGATAATGACTATGTAAAAAAAGTAAGAGAGCTTGCTGAAAAAGAGGGCTCTGTTGTTGTCAAAATTTGTGGAAAGCTTGAGTCTGAAATTGCTTCTCTTAGTAGCGATGAGGAGAAGCATGAATTTATGGAAGCTGCTGGAATTGAAGAGTCGGGACTCGAAGTTCTCACTCGAATGGCTTACGATATGCTTGGTTTAAGAACCTATTTCACTGCCGGTGAAAAAGAAGTACGTGCTTGGACTTTTCCAGAAGGAGCAAAGGCACCTCAAGCAGCTGGAATTATCCACACTGACTTTGAAAAAGGTTTTATTAAGGCCGAAATCTATCATTGTAACGACCTCTTTGATTTAGGGTCTGAACAAAAGGTAAAAGAAGCCGGAAAACTAAGGATTGAAGGTAAAGAATATATCGTTAAAGATGGCGATGTAATTCACTTTCGATTTAATGTTTGATCTTCTTTCTTAGAGGGTTCTTTTTTATCATTAAAACTGACTTTAAATGATTTCTCAATCGAGACAAGATTGGACGTCTTTTTAGTTAAATATTCATAGAAAAAGATATTTCTAAAAATCAGTTTGACATAATAACGAGTTTCTCTAAAAGGAATCGACTCGACATTAAGAAGAGGGTTATCAGAAATAAAAATTTCCTGCGCCCAACGACTGACCCTTCTTTCTCCAGCATTATAGGCGGCGAGAGTATGAAGGAGATCCCCTGAATATTTTTTTAACAGAATCGTAAGATATTTCATACCAATTCGAAGATTGAGTTCCGGCTTACGAAGAGATCGTGTGCTTTTAATACTTGCATACATTCTTGCCGTTGAGGGCATCAGTTGCATTAGTCCTCGTGCTCCCGCATGACTTCTGGCATTGGGATTAAAGGCCGATTCTTGACGAATAAGAGAGATGACAAGGATAGGATCAATATTATTATCAATAGAAGTAATCTTTTCTAAATAATCCATAGGAAAAAGATATTTTAAATTATCTTCATTAAGAGGAATCATATTTTTACTGATACTTTTAATAATCAGTTTAAAGTTTAGAAGGTATCTTTCATCCTCGTCTAGAATAGAGGCCAATCTAAAGATAACAGAACGACTTCTTCTTTCTAAATCGAGTTTAGCATCAGGATCAAAGTTTTTAATATTATAAATATGATAATCAATAATATCGTTCATTTCATGTTCGGCAAATCGCTCATGACCAAGCTTTAACCAAATAATCATACGCTCTACAGAACTTAAAAGATCTCCTCGAATTTTTCCAAAATTTTCTAAATACTCCTTTTTATCACTTTCAAAATAGGAGGTATCTAACTGACTTCCAAGCTCTTTTCTAGCAAGAATAGAGTAATAGTCTAAAGGAGAGTTACGAAGGGTGATTTTATAGAGTTTTTCTGAGGAAGCATTCATTCCAAGCTGCTTCATAGTATAGGCCGTCCAAAACTGGATCTGACCTGGCTGGTTTTCAATATTCTTTAGAATCCCCATTTTTTTTATTTCATCGTAAGCACCTCGATAGTCCTCACGAACAAGGTGTGTAAAAAGAATGAAGAAAAGGAGGTCATTAGCATCCTCGGGACCTGCTATTTGTCTTATTCTTTTAAGGACTTCTTTGCCCTCTTTATGGACTCCTTCAACAGAGAGTCTTCTCACCATGGAAATGAAATTATCACTTAGAAATGAATTACTAAAATAATCTTTATTCGCTACTGCAAAGTCCGCAAGTTTAAGCAGGAGATTCTTTGCCTCTTCGGCCTTATTCTCCTTCAGGAGTGTATAAAATGATCTTTCATAGTTATTAATCTCTTTTCGAAAAAGAACTTGGTGTTTTCTTTTATTAAGAATCTTTTTTTGGGTTTCAATCGTTAGCTCTTTTGAAAAAGAAAAATCTGTTAGTAGCTCCTTGTGTAGATCGATATCTTCGATATTTTTAGTTATCGCTTCTTTCAAAAAAACCCTTGAATTGTCGTCCTCTTTAATATCCTTTAACCATTTTCTGAAATTTCTTATATTATTTTTTTTTGTGAACTGAGAAATGTTATTCACAAAGTAATTTCTTACAATATTTGAATTGAGATCAGCAGATATAATTTGATTTAAAAATATTTCAATACAGACATCTTGAAGTTCCGATTGGATTTCCTGAGTTACATTATTTTGAGAGATACGCTCATTATACTGAGAACAGGCCTCAACAAACTTAATGTCTTTTCCTTTCTTTGCCTTATCCACAATATCTATAAATCCATTAATGATTTTAATGTGGTCTTGAAATTTTGGATTTTCAAAATTAAGTCGACTAAGTCTAAAACGCTTAATATTTCTAAATCTAAAACGACGAAGCTTTTTATAGGCCCTAAGAATATCTTCACCTTGTTTTCTTTCTTTGAAGCTTGGTTTCATGTTGGGTAACGCCAAGAGTGGATTAAAAGGACTAAGAAAGAGAATAAGGAGGATAGGTTTAATATTCACAGATTAAATTACGTCAAAGCGTTGCTGAATTTCAGCAAGTCTTTTATTGATTTCATTAATATCATTTTTATGTTTGTCAGGTAAAGAATTACTAATACTATTTATATAGCGACTAACTTCCTCTAAATAATAGAAGTCTTCAGCATAATTTTTTTGAATCAAATCAAATGTTTTATTTACTTCCTTAGCTATTTCAGGAAAATAATCACCCTTCCGAAATTTTAAAACTTCTCTACCTTGCCCCTTTTGAATGAGGATAAAAAAGTCACGAAGGCGATATAAAGGACCCGCAATTTTATGACTAAAAAAGATACTCACAATGAAGACCATAGCAAGAAAACCAATTTGCCAGATCGTAAGGATAATAAGGAGATTTTGACGGTTATCTAAAAGTGTTTGGGAAAGCTGTGCCTCGGCCCCAATCTTATTAATGGCCGTTGTTGTAATATCATAAATTGCTATGGGATAAACCAAACTCGATATAAACAACAATAGACTTATCATTAGACTAAATTTGATCTGGAATGCTGGATTAATAAGATAAAGTTTTCTTTTTTGTTTCAAGCTCACCTCATACTCTATCTTATAGTCTAATGAGATGAGATACTAGCCGTAAAAAATAATAGCAAAACCTAACCAAATCGATCCTCTATTATAATGATTTGTCACGTGTTCACATGTTCCATTAAAATAGAGTGAGGGAGTCACAAGATATGCATGAAAGTATTTTGCCTATTTTAAAAGAACAGGCATTTTTTGGATTTACAGGGCGAATTAATATTCTTCTTGGAAATAATAAACAGCATATTGGTGTAATCATTCAAGCAAATGGTCATATCGTAAATGCGGAATATCATTCTGATAAAGGTAAAAAAGCACTTTTTAATGCCTTATTTGAAGACATTGAAGGGCACACTCATTTTAAATATGTTGTTGAGCCGGAGATTATTGGTGAGAAAGATTATGCCTTTCATTTCACCTTTGATGATCTCTATAAAAAGCTTCAAACGAGATTTGAGCAGTACAAAAAGTTCAAAAAATTTAGACCACCTAAAGAGCTCAAGCTTTATTTGAAAGGCGAGTTTATGAATGATATCCACGGCTACTCTATAGGTCCTGAAGAGTTTGATACCCTTTTAACTCTAGTAGAACATCCATTGGTAGAAGATATATATAGAAAATCACCTTTATATGAATATCAAATCACAAGAGCGTTGGTGAGTTTGAGAAACAAAAAGGCCCTAAAGGTTTCCCAATAGGGCCTGATTGATTATCCGAGAAGGGTCTTAAATTCTTGAGTCATGAGAGGAACGATCTTAAAGAGGTCCCCAACAATTCCATAGTCAGCTTTAGTGAAGATAGGAGCTTCTGGATCCGTGTTAATCGCCACGATTACTTTTGAAGTTCTCATCCCAGCAAGGTGTTGAATTGCACCAGAAATACCACAAGCAATATAAAGAGAAGGTGAAACCGTTTTACCAGTTTGACCTACTTGCATATCATGGGGAGCAAACCCTGAATCAACGGCCGCTCTTGAAGCACCAACAGTTGCACCAATTACATCTGCAAGCTCATCAAGAACTTTGAAATTTTCAGCATTTTTCATTGCTCGACCACCAGAAACGATGATGTTTGCTTCAGTAAGATCAAGCTTTTCACTTGCTCCTTTAATTATTTCTTTAATCATAGCTCTAATTTCACCAGCTTCAACATTGGCATCAGCGGTTGCACCAGCTCCACTTGTTGGAGACTCAACTAGTCCAAGAGCATTGGGTCTCACGGTTACAAAATGAGGCTTAGGTCCAGTTACTTCAACTTTTGCGTAACACTTCCCTGCAAAAAGAGGTCTTGTTCCTGCGAAGTTATCCCCGTCCATTACAAAGTTTGTAACTTCAGATGCCATACCAGAGTTGAAAGTAGCAGATAGTCTTGGGAAAAGATCTTTTCCTAAAGAAGTTGATCCACCAAAAACAAGATCGTAACCATTATCTTTAATGAAACCGTGGAGGGCATTTGCATACCCTTCAGGACTATATTTATCGAGATTTGCACCGTTAAGGTTATGAATTTTAGAAGCACCAAACTTAGCAAGGTCTTGAACACCTTTATCTGGAACTTTTCCAAATGCAGCTACTTCAACTTCATGACCTGCGAGTTTACCGAGGATTTCAAGTGAGACGGCCTTTACGTGATCCCCTTGAATTTCTGAAAAAACGAGTATTTTAGCCATTGTTTATTCCTTTTAAATTACTTTTGCTTCAGTTCTTAATAGACCAACAACTTCTTTAACTACGGAGGCTTGGTTATCTTCTTCCATAGCATCAAATTTCTTCCCAGGAGGTTTTTCTTCAGGAAGTTTAAATTCTGAATATTTAAGTCTTTGATCTTCTGTTGTTACACCAACATCCGCTAGAGAATATTTCTCAAGTGGCTTTCTTTTTGCTTTCATAATCCCAGGTAGAGATGCATATCTTGGAGTGTTAAGACCTTTATTACAAGCAACAACACAAGGCTTGTTTACCTCATAAACTTCAGTCGCTCCACCTTCGATCTCTCTTTTAAGGGTGAGAGTGTCCCCGTTTTGCTCAAAACCAACAACAACGGATACAGAGGGAAGATTCATCATTTGTCCAAGAAGTTGAGGAACTTGGCTACAGTCATCATCGATGGCCTGCTTACCGCAAAGAACGAGGTCTGGAGCATTTCCAGTTTTATCAATAGCACCTTTGAGTGCTTTTGCGATCATATAGCTGTCAAGGTTGTCTTCAGCTTCTACTAAAATAGAATCATCAGCACCCATGGCGAGAGCTGTTCTTAGGGCCTCAGTATCTTTAACCCCACCAACTCGAACAACGGTTACAGTTGACCCTGCATTAGCAGCTTTAATAAGTAGAGCTTGCTCTACCGCAAATTCATCATACGGATTCATGATCCATTTAATAGAACTAGTTTCAATAAACGTTCCATCACTGTTTGGTGTGACTTTCGTTTCCGTATCCGGAACTTGTTTCACACATACGAAGATTTTCATTTACTTCTCCTTTTAAATTGAGGAATTCAATTCGCGAGCTATAACGAGCCTTTGAATTTGGGAAGTCCCCTCATAAATTTGTATTAATTTCGCATCTCTCATTATTTTTTCAACAGGATATTCTTTGCTATATCCATAGCCACCGTAAATTTGAACGGCATCAGTTGTCACTTCCATGCAAATATCAGCGGCATAAGCCTTGGCAAATGAAGCAATTTTAGTGTTCTTTTTACCTTGATCCAGCATCCAAGCAGCTTTGTAGACAAGGTTTCTTGCATTTTCAATTTTAATGGCCATATCTGCAAGTATGAACTGAATCGCCTGTTGCTTGGCCAACTCTTTTCCAAATTGCTTTCTTTCATTGGCATATTTTAAAGCATAATCAAATGCTGCTTGAGCACCACCAACGGCAGATGAGGCAACGAGTGGCCTAGAGTGATCAAGAGTTTTCATGGCCAGTTTCCAACCTTCTCCAACTCCGCCTAGAATATTTTCCTTGGGAACTTTCACATTATTAAAAGTAAGTGTTCTAGTATCACTACATCGATGTCCCATTTTCTTTTCTGGGGCACCAACTTCGATTCCTTCAGTTCCCTTTTCAACTACACATGCGGTTATTCCTTTATGGGCGAGGGTAGGATCTACCGTCGCATAGATCACGTAAAGGTCAGCAAAACCTGCATTTGTGATCCACATCTTATTTCCATTGAGGAGATAGTGATCACCATTTTCCTTAAGAGTTGTTTTAATACTTGCAGCATCTGAACCAGATTCTGGTTCTGTAAGGCAAAAAGAAGCAACTTTGAATTCTTCTGTAAAAGGTCTGAGATATTTTTCTTTTTGCTCTTTGTTACCGCCTATTGCTATAGGTAAAAGTGCAAGATCGTTCGCCATGATAGAGGTATTCATTCCCATACAACCATAGGCAAAGGCTTCTGATATCATCACAGAGTCTAAAGTAGTTAAACCACTTCCCCCAAATTCTTCTGGAATACAGGTATTATAAAAACCAAGTTCCCAAGCCTTTTTGAAAATATCAAAAGGCATCTCTGCTTTTTCATCAAATTCCGAAGCTTTTGGAATCATTTCATTTCGTGCAAATTTCATTGCTTCGGTTTGAATTTCAATTTGTTCTTGAGACGGTTCAAAATTAAGCATGGTATTTCCTGAGTGTGAGACTAAAGAATCCTATAGTTTTGACCTAAATGAGTCAAACCATTATGCACCATTACAATTGGTACCTAAAGGCAACAATAGCATTATTCTGCTATGCTAAAAAAGAAGATTTTTGGGCGTAAGGAAGCTCTTGGAGCGGAGTTCTAACGAACTCTCTTTTATTCCACTCAGGGTGAGGAATCGTAAGTTCAGGAGAAGAAACTTTTTGCTTCCCCAAAAAAATAATATCGATATCAATATTACGTGGGCCCTTGGGTATAAGTTTTTGTCTACCCATTTGTTTTTCGATACTTTGAGTAATGCTTAAAATTTCTTTTGGATCTTCAATTTGAGTTTCCCACTGAATCACTTGATTTAGAAATTTTGGCTGATCTAAATAATCAACGGGCTCCGATTGGACAACCTTACTCTCTTTCACAAGAGTGAAATGCTTTTGAAGAAAAGTTTTGGCCGTACAAAGGTTCTGTGTACGATCGCCAATATTTGAGCCTAAAGCGAGAATAAGTTCCACTTATTTTTTGTCCTTATTTTTTGGCATTTCCCAGTTCGTATCATCTAGGAAGGGGTCTATATAGCTTGGAAGCTCTGAGCCTGCAGGGGCGATAGGTGGTGACTTCACACCACATGCACTTAAAATAAAGAAAAGGAGGAGCAATTTAAAATTCAACACTAATCCCTGCTGAGAGTATATCCGTACCAAGGTCTGCTCTTGCAAACCAACCGGGTACTAGTCTTTTTAATATTGTGACGCCAAAAATAATAGAGTTTTTTTCAAGATCTTCAATTAGTTCGATTTCGCGATTGAGATCGTCTTCTGTCTGAGAGTTGGAAGAGTCTTGTTGTCCCGCACCAGGGCTGTCAACGGAAATCATTTGGTATCCTGCGTAAGGCATGAGGATCATACTCGCAAAAGATTTGAAGGCGTACTTGGCCCTAAAGGTGAAATTATTCATTTCTGTATCAAGCCCTGCGGATGGAAAGTCATTAATTACATTTTGACCATAAATACCTTCAAAAAAGAGATTATTGGAAATTTGATAGGCCCAAATAAAATTAAGCTGACTATATCCTTGGCTTCCACCATTTTCATCAACCCCTTCAATTTGACCGTAACCAACGCCAACCAGATTATCAGGTTTTATTATTCGGAGTTTCTCTTCATCCTCAGAGATTTCATCGTCTAAAGAAGTTGTATCAAAAAGGTCATCACTGTCTTTAATGGTAAGGCTATCCTCAATATCCTGTTCAGGTGTACGAGACTTTCTCTTTTCAAGATTGATGAAGTAACTATCATCTCCCCTAAGGACTTGAACTTCTCTTTTCTCACGAAGTTCTTTCCAAAGATCTAAATTATAAATCTTAATAATCTTGATCCCAGATACGTTGCCTTTAACTTTGGCAACAAGGGCCCTACTCACAAGCTTCTTATCAACAAGAAGAGTTACGAAATCCCCTTGGCCGTAACCGTTATTCTCATTACTGAGGATAAAGATTTTTCGATCTTTAGAAGTTTTAACAACTCTTTCATCAACTAGAGGTGGAGCTTCTATATCAATAGCGCTCTCTTCTTCTCTTAGCTCTTCTACGAGTGACTGAGCAAAAGAGACAGGTAAAACTAAAACACTCAACAATAAAACTAAGAATAAATGCTTCATATCATAGGTATACCACTGAATCGGCAAATTCTTCCATTAAAAATAAAGTTCCTATTAGGAGAGACGAAAAGAAATGGAATACAAAAGGAGTCCTGCATGAAATTAATTAATTTTCTAATAGTTTCGATTTTATCATTTATCCTTGTGTCTTGTTCAGCAAAGAAAATTAATGATCAAGATTCTCCAACTCCATCTATGGAAGAAGCTCCAAAAGAGGAAGTAGTCATTGACGATATTCTTGAAGAAGAAAAACCAATTGAAATGGTTCAAGATAATAATCAAATGGAAGAGGTTTCTCCAGAAGTTATGGGTGAGGTCGCTACTTATACAGTCCAAGAGGGAGATACTTTAATGCTCGTTTCCTTTAAGCTTTATGGTGACTATAGGAGATGGAGAGAGATTGCTAATCAAAACCCATCGATTAATCCAAAGGGACTAAAAGCAGGAACAGTTTTAAGCTATATTGCTCCAGCAGAGAAATTTGAGTGGACCCCTAAAGGAATTCCTCATCTTATTAGACAAGGTGAAACATTAGGAACCATTTCTAATGAAAAATATGGAACTCCAAAGAAGTGGAAAGATATTTGGGAAAATAATAAACCAATGATTATTGATCCAAACCTCATCTTTGCAGGATTCACTCTTCATTATATTCCTCTTGAGCAAGTTGCTAGCCAAAAGTAAATCTGGGATTTTTCTATAAATTAAACTAACCTAAAGCTTGATATGATCAGGTTTTGGGTTATTTTAATTTTTGTCTCATGCTCTCATTTGCCTTGGCCAAAAAAGGATCTTCCTTTTAGTCAGGAGCTTAAGAAGTATAAGGCTTTTGAAAACAGTGATTTTCTTGATCACCTGAGCTCTTTAGGTCCTGTTTACCTCTCGACGAGTCGTGTAAAAACTATTGAACTTCCTCAAAAGCACCATCGCTATCTAGAGGAAATCTATAAAAAAGTTCTCTCTAATAATGAACAAATTCTCAAGACGGATGTCTCACCAAAGTTTCATATTATAAAGAGTGATCGTCCATTTTACTTTTCTCTTCCCAAGTCTCAATTTTTTTTAAGCCTAGGTCTTCTTAAAAAATATGTTAAAAATGAGCAGCTCCTTTTTGTGATTTTGGGTAGCGAAACGTTACGCTCAGTAAAAGGTATCTATGAAAAGGTTTTACTAATTCCTAAAGGTTTTCTCACAACAGACCAAATGCTTGGTATTCTTAAAATTCCACCTGAGGTGAAGTATAATCTTAATAAGTGGAATTTTTATGTCTTAAGAAGAACCGGGGCAGACCCTTATGCTATTTTAAATTGGATTCAAATTCAGAATAAAAATGCGCTCGACTTTAATCCTAATCTTGGGGGAAGTCGAGATCAGACTCGAGAAGAGTATCTTTTTAAAAACTTTCTTGTAAAAGAGGGGCTTCAAAAACAATCTCTTGATGAAGATAATATTCGTGCAAGTAAAGAATTCTATCAACTGCTCTCCTTCATCAGAAGGCATTGAAAATGGATAAAGTAATGATAATAAAAGAACATTTAAATTTAGGAGATGACGGTAAAATTATACCTCTAGCAGGAGATGCTTCATCTAGAAAATATTATCGTATTCAAAAGGGAAAGAGCTCATTAGTGGCTTGCTGGGGAGATCCCAACGAAGTGACTCCAACTCATCAAAACTTTATGGAGCTACAAAAGGTTTTATATCAAAATCAAATCCCAGTTCCTCTTCTTATTAGCTCAGATCTTGAAAAAGGAATCCTTATCCAACAAGATTTAGGAGACCAAAGCCTTTTTCACAAGGGTGTAAAAAAAGAAGATCTTGAGATGGCTATCGATTATATGATTGCTATTCATTCGATTGATTTGAATCCTTATTCCAAAAGTTCTTTTGCCACATTATCTTTCGACCGAGAAAAGCTCTCCTATGAACTTGATCTCACGACTGAGTACTTTCTCAATCAATATATGAAAATTGAGGATTTAGGGAGATGGAGAAATTCCTTTGAAGAATTTTTACCGGCCCTTCTTGATTCATCTAAAATGGTTCTTGTTCACAGAGACTACCATAGTAAAAATATAATGGTTCATCAGAACAAGCTTTACATTATTGACTTTCAAGATGCTAGACTAGGTTACCCTCAATATGACCTTTGTTCTCTTCTTGAAGATTGTTATGTGAAATATGAATCAAAAACTAAAGAGGAGATGATCGAGTACTATTATAAAGAAAGTAATCAAAAAGAAGATTTCAATACTTTTAAAAAGAATTATGATCTTATGGCCATTCAAAGAATCCTTAAGGCCCTTGGAACTTTTACCATGATGAAGTTTCTTCGAAGAAATGAAGATTACTTACAGTACATTCCTTACGCCCTAACTAATTTAAAAGAAATCGTTTCTAGGAATCCAGAACTCATAGAGCTTAATGAACTAGTAGGAGAACTTAGCCTTGAAGCTTGATGCGGCTATTATTTTAAGTGCAGGCTTTGGTACTCGAATGGGAGAGATTGGAAAACTTCTTCCTAAGCCTTTATGGCCTATTTTTGAAAAAAAAATCATTGATCTACAGATTGAATTTTGCCTCTCTAAAGGTATTAATAAAATTTACATTAATACCCATCATAAGCACGATCTAATTCAAGCTCATCTTAAAAAATATCCTTATGTGAAAATTCTTCATGAGGATCCTATTCTTGATAGTGGGGGAGCTATCCATAATCTCAAAAAAAATAGCGATGTAAAAAAGGTTCTCTACCTCGCCGGAGATCAGTTTTATTTTTTTGAACAAAGTCTATGGGATGAAGGGCTTCAACTTTTAGATTTTCACCCAGCGGTTCTTTTTTCTATGGACGCAAAAGGAACAGATCATTACAGAGAGTTTATTTTAAAAGATCAAAAACTTTTGGATATTAAAGATCATGCCTCCAACGAGGCATACCAAACATTTTCAGGTCTTGGTTTTTTAAATTTAGAAAAAATTCCTTATTGGGAGGGAGTATCCAAGTTTTTTGAAAGCGTTGTAAATTACTCTAAAGAAACAATTTCAGTACTACATCCTGTCGAACAAACTTATTGGGACTTTGGAACAACTGAGCTTTATTTTAATAATTGCTTCCGTTGTCTCAATGAAAAAGATCCTTTTACAGAATTTATTCAAAAAGTGGGGGTCTTCAACGAGCAGAAAAAAAACAATGATTGCTACAATTCTTCCATGTCAGGGGTGGTTAACCTTGGAAGTTCCGTTCAGGTGAAATCACGACCAATCATAAGAATGGATGATTCTCCCTTTAATGATCAAGGACCAGGTCTTTATTATCAAGATATATATCAAGAAGTAAGCTTCTGAGGTGACTCGGTGAGTTTTATGCAATCCTCGGGACATAACTCTACGCATGCATTGCAAAGTGTACAAGCAAAGGTCTCAATAGTATAAGTTGTTTCCGATTGTATGATGGCATTTTCAGGGCAAATAACTCTGCAGTTATCACAAGCGGTGCAAATATCTGTTATAACCAAATAAGGTAGCATATGCTAATTATAGG
Source organism: uncultured bacterium (assembly GCA_965365285.1). Taxonomy (GTDB): domain Bacteria; phylum Bdellovibrionota; class Bacteriovoracia; order Bacteriovoracales; family Bacteriovoracaceae; genus JAURDE01. The sequence goes on along the minus strand of CBDUBC010000001.1, from coordinate 19,120 downwards.
ATAAGAACAGAGTTAAACCTAATAAGAGTAAATTTTTTCACTGGAAAACTCATGAAGCATTTTAAAAGAAGTGTTTTAACAAAGAACTTGAGCACCTTTCTTTTGTGTGGTCCTCTTTTCGTTTTTGTTTCCGAGTCTTATTATCAAGGATTAAGCGCCTTTGATCTAGATCGTCTATATGATTTCTTCTCAGGTCAATCTGCATATAATCTCATGCTTATACTTTCTCTATATACGGTCTTTTGGGTAAAAAGGCTCTCTCTGATTGTTTTACCTCTATTTTTTGCCATGAATATTTTTCTGGGAATTCAAATCTTTATAGGTTCATTAGATAAACTTCTTTTGATCCTTAATTTTATTTACCTAGGAGCATCTTTTATCTTTATCACCTTTTGGTCTGATGAGCTTCAAGATGCCATCTATAATCCATTCTTTACGCCTCAGGATATTGAAAAAAGATCTGGCTATAACTTAATTGCCGAATTAGTTGATCAAAATGGTGGGCTTTGCATCGCTAGTATCACCAATTGGGATAAAGAAGGATGTTTTATGAATATTCTTGATGGGGCAAAAATACCAAAAGGCACCGTTGAGATAAAAATGGAATTTAATGGGATTCATTTTGATCAAAGGGCCAGGGTGATGACTAATTACGACAAGGGTATTGGTATAAAATTTATTTTAGATAAAAGAGTCGAGCAAGAGTATAATTGGAATGAACTTTATGAGCTTATTAATGATATGGGCTATAAACCAAGACTAATTTAGGTAAAAAATGAAAAAAATAGCGCTCTTACTTTTTCTTATTTCTCTATTTTCCTGCAATTTCGAATCAGGTCCCGAAAAAGCTCTCAAAAACTTTATCAACTATAGTATTTCGGCCGAGCAAGAGCTGGAGTTCTACGAAGAAAATACCACAGGAAATATGTTGAACTTTTATAAAAGACTTACAGAAGAAGAGTTTGAAAAAGTAAAAAAGACCGGTATACAAAAAATAAATAAAATTCAGGTAAATCTAAAAAAATGTAGTGAGACTAATTGTTCAATTACTTACACCTTAGAATACACAAAAGATAAAGGTGCAGAACAAGAGGCTAAATCTGAAATTCGAAAAATTGCTGAATTAAGAAAGGAAGAGGGCATTTGGAAAGTGGCAGATGTGGTCAACGTGAAGACCTACATTGATTCTAAGGTACCTCTCACTCCCTAATGTTTTAGCTCAAATAGTTCGAAAAGAACTATATGAGATATAAACAGTTTGATGACCCTCTTATAAATCAATTAATGGAAGAGACCTACGCTCTTGGTTCTGTTTATGAAGATAAAAATGACCCAGATGGGCTCAATTTTTATTTTGAAGATCAGAATAAGGTTGTAGGTTCTAAGAGCAAATCAGCTTTTTTTGAATTTAATCTTAATAAAAAAGAACTTCTTTTTTACAAGTTAAATAACTTAAAGGACATAGGAGTTTTTAGAACCAATATCGCCGGTTATCCAATCGATTTTCCGTACGATTGGTCTCTCTTTTCTCAGTTTGAAAAATACGCAAAAAACATCGGAAAATCTGTCGTAAGAATTGGTGCTGAGAATGATACGGATAAACTAATCGAGGTTCTAGGTCCTTTCTGTCCTTATGATTGCGAAATTGTTCTCGCTAGTCATAAGTTTGTGCCCTACCTTATTTTCGTACCTCAAGGGCAGCCAGGTATTGTAGACTGGATTGAAACACTCGTGGAATTATAATGACATATAATAGTCTTTGATCATGACCGCATCGACTTCAAGATTTGGACTATTACAGATTACATATCCCTTACAATCAAACTTCTTAAGACTCTTAAAAAGCGCCTGCCAGTTAAATTCAGATTCTTGAAGGTTAAGGTGCTTAAGATCACCTTTAGAGTTAGAGCTAATTCCAGAAATGTGGATGTGCATATTTTCTAGTGATTGAGCACCGATTTCGTCTTTAAGTCGAGAAAGAACCATATCAAACTCATCTTCAGAGTTGAATTCACCAGTTCTAGCGTAAAGGTGAGAGAAGTCCATACAAGGGCTACAAGAGTTTATACTCTTTGTGAGGCTAATAAGCTCTTCAAGAGATCCAAACTGAGATGTTTTACCAGTAAGCTCTGGGCGAAGCTCAATTTCAATATCAAGCCTTCCTAGTCTTTCTTCAATAACATTTAAGCTTTTCTCAACCAGATCAAAAACATCATAAGGGCTATCTTTCATGTAGAAAGCCGCGTGGAAGGTCATAGACTCCGCTCCACAAAGGTCAGAGATTTTAGCTGTTTGGATAATCCGCTCAACAGAGGAGTCAATTTTATCTTGCTCTCTTGCATTGAGATTAATGTAGTAAGGACCATGAGAAGTTAGAGGAATACCGAGTTCATAAGAAACCTTTCGAAGACCAGAAGAAACCTCTTCTTTCATTCGAACACCGTGAGCAAACTCGAGTTGCATACAGTCCAGACCAAGCTTGTGGATTTGCTTTACCCCTTCAATTGGATTGTTTTTTTTAGGGGTAGAATTTGGGACACCAGCAGTTCCGAAAAGTAGTCTATCCATATGCATTGCCTAGTACTCCTTAAAGTAAAAAAGAACGACTTTATAATAAGGGAGCCACATGTAAAGACGCTGCCCATACAACTCCTGTAATTTCAGTAGCTTAAAGGATTGGGCTCTCTACTATTATAATTGCTGCGTTATAGCCCTTTTCCGAGTAATTGTCTATAATTGCTTGCGACCCCTAAAACAATTATTAACGCGGAGAGTAATATTGAGGGTACTATCGATCGTTCTATTGCTTCTATTCTGGGTGACCCCATTTATTACGATTAGCTCTTTGATCTGGGTAACTGCAGGTCCCATTATCGGCTTGCTTCTATCTGTTCTTGCTCTGCTCTTACTCATCCTCTTGATGGAGCCACTTCTCATCTCTATTTCAGGCGCGGTGATTGTACAAGACCAGGAGGTTCTTGATATTTTTCATAACCAGATTTTTAAATTGGGAATCAAATCTCGAAGGCTTTATTACACTGAAAAATTCAAAGGAAATCTATTCGATTTAACTTCTGTTTTTAGTTCGAGAGGCATTCTTATTTCCAAGGACCTGCTTGATAATCTCAACAAGCAGGAACTAGAAACTGTTTTCTTTTCCGTATTATATAAGTCGGCCTTTATTACAAGTTTACTCGATAAAATAGGGGCAGTATTATTTTCGATTATTAGATTTCCAGAAACCCATTTCGCACCTACAAAGAACAGAGCTTCTATTTTCTTTTATCTTGTCTTTAAGTTCTTGTTATCCCCTTTGGAGCTTCTCGAGAAAAAATTCTTTGATAAAGAAAATTCAATGAACCTACTCTGCGAGCGTTTTTCGCAAATGGGACGAGATTGTATGGTTTTAGTTTCATTAGGTGATAAAATAAGGACTGGTGATAGAGATGAATTAAAGGTCAGCGGTTTCTCAGCGAATTTACTTAATAAGTTTTCGCTTTGGACTATAGAAGCCCTAGACTTTTATGACTTATTCTTCGACTTAGCACCTCATAATAAAACTCACTGGGAAACGAATTCTTAAATGGATAAACAACAAAAAAAGATATGGGATCTCTCTAATTTTTATCCCTTCTTTTTTACCATTATTTTTATCTTTATTCTCTTTCAATACCCCTTTAGCTCTCTTGAATCTATTTTTTACGATGTACGTGCCACCATGGATATCGGTGTATCTGATGATGATAATGTCGTCATCATTACCCTAGATGAAACTAGTGATCAATTCATAGGAGATCAGTATCCCTATGCGTATGCAACTCATAATCGAATGCTTGAAAAGCTTCTTAAATCTAAACCTAAGGTCATCAACTATCTTATTGGATTTTTGGAGCCGAAATCAGAACTTGATGAAGAAAATCAAACTCGATTTCGCGGTTTAATAAAGAAATTTCAAAAAGATGGCGGCAAATTTAAATTTGGGGTTATAACGGATGCCTTTGGTGTTAAAAATCCTCCAAAATCTCTGCGGGAAATGGGCTTTTCTCTGGCTATTTTAAACGTAGATGAGGCGAATTTTTCTAAAGATGGAGTTTGTCGTAAAGCGATAGTAAATGTGAGCGGCGAAAATAGTCTTCATTTGTGGACGGCAAATCAATACCGTCAAAGTATAGGGCTACCTAGTTTAACCCCTAGTGAAATAAAAGGTGCGCACTACCAACCAGAAGCAGATGCGACCTTCGCTCTTTTTCGATACAGCTCAACACCTAACCCAGAGGATACTTCTTTAAAAACGATTCCTTTTCATAGAGTTATTGGCGGTAATTTTCCAAATAACTTTTTTAAAGATAAAATCGTTCTTATTGGACCAAGTTATGTGAGTAATCCAAGTGATTTTATTCTAACTCCTTTCAATAGAGAAAGATTTGATACTCCAAAGCTCAATGTTCATGCCAGACTAATTCAGGCGCTCATTAAAGGAAAAACCGTATATCAGGTACCCTTAGAGGTTACTTATTTAATTGCCATCATTATTGCTTTGATTCTTTCTTTTACAATTACGAAAACAAAGCCAACTTTAGGTCTTGCAATCACCTTTTCGATCATGCTTGGAGTGCTCCTTATTTCTTATATAGCGTTTGTTGCTTTTGGACTTTGGCTTTATACAATTCATATCGTTCTTACGGTTTTTGTTGTCTACTATATTTGGATTCCTTTTAGGGCCATTGGCGAATATCAAACTAGATTTGCGATAGAGGAAGAAACCAAGCTTCTTCGAAAAGTTGAAAACTTAAAGCAAAACTTTATTTCTTTAATGAGTCATGACCTAAAAACTCCTGTCGCTAAAATTGCAGGGCTTGCTGATATCATGCTTCAGCACAATAGAGGCAATGAAAATAATGTTAGAAATCTAAACTCCATCATAGAAAGCACCAAAGAGCTTAATAAGTTTATTACTTCTATTCTTGACCTCACTAAAATTGAGTCTAGAGATATATCGCTGAACACGGCCTCTAAAGATATCAATAATATTATGGAAACTGTTGTGGAAAATCTTCGCTTTGAAGCTCAACAGAAAAAAGTACATATTGAAACAGAGCTTAGCCCTCTTTACCCAATCAAAATAGATCCGACGCTGATTAATCGCGTGTTTCATAATCTTGTGGAAAACGCCCTAAAATATTCAGGTGAAGAGAAAACTGTAGTAATTAAGACATGGGATGATGATAAATTTGTCTACGTAACTATTTCAGATGATGGGGTGGGGATCGCTCCTGAAGATCTTGACCATGTGTTCGATAAATTTTATAGAGTTAAGAATGATGCTAGCCATAAGATTAAAGGAACCGGGCTAGGTCTTTATCTGGTAAAGTATTTTGTCGAATTACACGGAGGAAATATTTCTGTGGATTCTGAACTTGGAAAAGGTACGACCTTTACTGTAAAGTTAAAAAACGAATAGGAGAGAGGTATGCAGACTGTTTTAGTAGTAGATGATGATAAAGTCTTACAGGATTCTGTCAGGCAGGCCCTAGAATATCACCACTTTAAAGTGGATGTTGCTGATAACGGTAAAGAAGCACTCACTAAGGTTTATCAAACCAAATACGATCTTGTTGTTATGGACGTGAATATGCCAGAGATGAATGGTATTGAAGCGCTAACTGAAATAAAAAAATATGACCCTTCGATCATAGTTTTAATTCTTACCGCCTATTCAAATGTTCAAGATGCTGTAAAGGCCGTAAAAGAAGGAGCCTATAACTATTTAGAAAAACCAATCTCTTCAGAAAATCTTGTTGCCCTCATTAAAAGAGCGCTCAAAGCAAGAAGTCTTGTTGAAACCTCAGTTTTTTCAGCTCCAAAACTTTCTCTTGGAGAAGATACCTCGGATGAATTTGTTGGTGAATCCGATATTATGCAAAAAGTTTTTAATGTCATTTCTAAGCTCGCCAAAGTGAACACTCCGGTTCTTATTCGAGGAGAGTCAGGAACTGGTAAAGAACTAGTTGCTAAGGCGATCCATTTTAATGGTCCTCGAAAAGATGAAAAGTTTGTAACGATTAACTTAGCAGCTATACCAGATGAACTTATTGAATCGGAGCTTTTTGGACATGAAAAAGGTGCTTTCACTGGTGCAACCGAAAGAAAAGCTGGAAAATTTCAATATGCAGATGGTGGAACTATCTTTTTAGATGAGATTGGTGATATTAGTCCAAGTATGCAAGTAAAGCTCTTAAGAGTTCTCCAAGAACAAAGCTTTACTCCTGTAGGAAGTAATCGAGATGTTCAAGTAGACGTGAGAATTATAGCAGCCTCTCATAAGCCATTTGAGGAGATGATTAAGAAAAAAGAATTTAGAGAGGATCTTTTTTATCGTCTCAATGTTCTACCAGTCTATTTACCTCCACTTAGAGATCGAAAATCAGATATTCCATTCCTTGTGGATTACTATATTAATTATTTTAACAGTCTTCACCATATGGAAATTAGTTCTGTAGCAGATGATGCAATGGAATTGCTTACCAACTACGCGTGGCCAGGAAATATTAGAGAGCTTCGTAATGTTATTGAACATGCCTTCATTATTGAGACTGGGAATAGCATCAAAGTCTCTGCTCTACCAAGTTCTGTTTTAAAAGGCCCCAGAGCAGAAGAACATAATCAGGAAGAACAGAATGATGTTCAGATTGATGTTAAAGAGATTCAAAACTCTATTTTTGATCAAGCTCCGACAACTACTTTGGGTAGTGGATACTCTTTTGCCTTTGCAACGGATGTCGATGATAAAAATCAAATGAGATTAGATTTTCAAGAGGCTAAAGATCTTTTTGAAAAAGAGTTTATTGTATATGCCCTTAAACTGAATAATGGAAAAATTAATCAAACCGCCCTTAAGGCTAATATTCCAAAGAAAACTCTACTTAGAAAAATTGAAAAATATGAGATTAATCCTAAGGAATTTTACTAAATGAACAGAATATGGACTTGGGCCCTTATGATGACGGCCCTTATACTTATCGATCAATTTAGTAAGGGGCTTATTGAACAGCATTATCGTCTAGGTGAATCCACAGAGGTGATTAGTGGCTTTTTTAATATCACTTATGTGCGAAATACAGGTGCCGCCTTTGGTATGGGAGCAGGAGTAGAAGAAGTTTGGCGTCGTTTCCTCTTTCTATTTATTCCGGTACTTGCCTGCTTCTATATTATATATTTGATTTGGACATCACGAAAAGATCGTTACATTTTAGGCTTTAGCTATAGCCTTATACTTGCTGGAGCCATAGGAAACCTCATTGATCGCTTTTCTTTAGGTTACGTTGTTGATCTCTTTGATTTCTATATTGGAAAATCCCACTTTCCAGCATTTAATGTAGCGGACTCCTGTATCTCTGTAGCAGCAGGTTTATTAATTATCGATTATATTAGACATCATAAAAAACCGACGAAGTCTTAATTGTTTGGGGGTTCGTGTTACCAATATTATTTGAATCCTCTTTTTTAGTTCTTTATTCCTACCCGCTCTTAATGGGGCTGTCGTGGGGACTTGCCTTTCGTCTTTCTCAAAATTATCTAGACCGTCTCGGAATTTCCGATCAAGGATTTATGGGGCTTTTTTGGGGAATATTTTTATCTTCATGGATTGGCTCTAAGGTTTTTTTCCTCATCTACTCATCCGGAGGGGAGTTTGTCCAACACTCCCAAAGTCTCTCTTTTTGGCTCGGAGGAGGATTTGTTTTTTACGGTGGGTTTATTTTTGGAATCCTCTACTTAATATTTTATTGTCTTATTCTTAAGAAATTCAATTTAAAAAACTCTTACATTCTTATAGCGCCACTCTCTTTTGGACATGCTTTAGGAAGATTAGGTTGTTTTTTAGCAGGCTGTTGTTTTGGTGTAAAAAGTGATCTGCCGTGGGCGGTTCACCTTCATGATCATTTAAGACATCCTGTTCAACTCTATGAGGCTCTAATTCTTGTTCTCTTAGGCATCGTAATCGCGCGTAATACTTTAAATAAAAAGTGGTCTCCCCAAAAAATATTTATATTTTATGTCGCTTCTTATTCTATTCTAAGATTTCTACTTGAGTTTTTAAGAGGGGATATAATTCGAGGTATTCATTTTATGGGACTATCAACCTCTCAAATCATCTCTCTTATCATATTTATTTTAGGAATTATTTTTATGATGCCTTGGAAGAATCGTCATGGCCTTTGATAATTTTTTCAATTTCATCAAGGGAAGATTGTAGTTGTTCCAAGTTAATATTTAAGTTATCGGTTTCCTCGCGTAGATTTGTTATTTCTTGAAAATCTGTGGAAATTGAATTTTGAAGATTTTCAAAAGAGGCTTGTGTCGTATTCATACTTCCGTATTGTTTTTCAGAGCTCATTTTAACTTCGTTAATAGCATTAAATATATCTCGAAAAGAGTTTTCTAGGCTGCTAAAAGTATCGTCAAAGTCCGTAGCGAGATCAAAACCGTCTGTCATTGAATCTTTGGATTTCTGTATAATACTATTAGCCTGACTGGAAGCACTCACAACAACATTAGAAATATCAACACTAATTTCTCCACTACTATGAGCTAGATTAGCCATCTCTTCTGCAACCACTGAAAAGCCTTTACCTAAAGCGCCAGCATGAGCGGCTTCAATTTCTGCATTAAAGGAAAGTAAGCGACTTTCACTTACAATAGATCCAATTTTTTTTGATTTTTTATCGATCTCCCTAAAAGAGAGGATAATATGTTTTAAGTCACGAGTACTATCTTTGATGGCCTTCATACTATCACCAAATTTCTTAATAAAATTAGAGGCATTACCAATTAAAGCACTTCCTGTTTCGGTCTCTTGTTGGCATCTTTGGGCAATATCGAGATTATCTTTTATAAGATTAACGGATTTATTAAGAGTGTCATTCATGCGAAGGATCTCTTCTTCCTTTCTTCTTGCTTGCTCACCGATAAAGGCAATCGTTTTATTTACTTGGCTCATATTTTTGCTAAGTTCGTCAAAAAGATTTCTAGTTATCCTAATTGTTTTATAGAGAGAGGGTAGTAGTTCTTTATTTAAGAGTAAGTAGAAAACAACTATCGATATTAAGATCAAGAGAGATAGGGACATTTGGATAAATCTTAAAACTTTAATTTTAAGTAAATTTTCTGAAAGTAATTTATTTTGAAATTCAATTACGGAGCTAGAAAAGTCTTTTAAAACCCGAGGGAGATTATCGAAGTTTCTTTTTAAATTAATCCATGCTCTTTTTTTATTTTTTAAATTTTTATCATTAAAAATAACTCGAACCCTCTCTACCATCGGTGTCATAAGACTTAAAACATTTTTTTTGAAAGTGTACTTCTGATCGATATCAAGTGATTTTTGTAATACATTTTTCAGCCGAGTTTCGAGATCTTCCCTCATATCCTCAGTATACTCGCTACCTTGGGTGAAAAAATCGTCTATAAAACTAAAGGTTAAAAATAGCTCTTCTTCAAGATTAATAATTTCCTTGGCCATCGTAACATATTCTTGATTCTTTTTTTGATGAAGTAATTCAAAGTTGTTTTCAGCATAGATTTGTATAAAAAATTTGAGCAGAACTAGAAAAAAGACGGTGAAAAAACCAATTTTGATTTTAAGACCGAGAGGTAGTTTAAATTGCCGTTTTAGAAAGCTCATGAGCATATTAGCTTTTCGACAAAAATCCTTAGAAAACTTAGATAGTTTTTATAGTTGACTTTTTTACACTGAAGCAGCGAGCTTTGTTTTAAGCTCTTCAAGTTCAGACTCGGGAATATAGAGTTGTGAATTAATGGTTTCATTAGACCAAGCGGTGAATGCATCAGTTGAATCATACATCATGATTGTTTCCCAAGGACAATCCTGAGAACAGTTTTGACAACCAATACATCTTTCGAGATCGATCTCTACGGTCTGTTGAAAAGCAGGATTGTCAGGATAAGGACCAGGGACCAATTCGATAGAATCAACAGGACAACCAGCGATGCAAACTTCACATCCAGTACACCCACTTTGATGGACAACGGCCAATAATTTAGGTGGTTTTTTACCTTTTCGGACAGGCTTTAGTTTTGCCGTATGAAATGGGTTTGCCACAAATACTTCATTAGAGTCCATATTCTTCTACCTTTTGCTCGTATCCTATCTCATATTAGCTCAAATTTAAATATATAGGTAGCAGCATTATTTTAGACAAAGCCCAAAAAAATTCATTTAATCTATGGAGCCACAGATGGTTGCTATTAAAACTATAAATACCTGAAAATACGTTAGCAGTTAAAACAAGTTTGATGAGTTAGGCTCTTATTCCGAGTAGCCCTTATAATGCCTATTTAAAAGGAGCTTGTATGGCGCTATTGTTTAAACCCAATATACTTCTTTGTGCTTTGAATAAGACTCTTGCTCAAAAGGCAATAAAGAACCTAGAAAAAAATGGGCTGCAGGTCACTCAAACTCTAAGTCTCGACGAGGCTAAAAATCAGTTAGGTCTAGTTAATTACGATGCGGTTATCTTTGTTGAGAAAAAGGGAAAAAGTTTTCGAGAAGGAGAGCTTAAGCCTTTTAGCTCTTATTCCAAGATTTTGGTGAGTATTAATACGCCACAATATGATTTAGAACTACCCATTCTTAGGCCAAAGGATGTTGATAAAAAACTAGTCGATCTTATCTATGAGATTATTGAAAGTCGTGCCACAAGCCTTAAGGCCGCTTAAAATCCCTAAAGAATTCTTCTCGATACTTCTCCTTACTATCAATCCAATTTACTTTGGACTGCCACGCTTTAAGCTTAGTGAAGAGACCTAGCGTAGCTCTATCAAGAAGGAAAAGATCTCTTTGAGGAGCTCGTCCCTTCATCGATTTATCTTTTATGAATGAAAAAGTACTTTTAAACGGATTGACTGTATTTTCGATAGGGTAGTATCCCTTTTTTTGATAAGGTTTATAGAGATTTCCTACAAATTCAAAATGCTCTTTAAAGAAATCCTCACTATCAGAATCTAGGCAAAGACCGAGTTCAATCGTAGTTTCTTTATACTTTTCAATGTCATTATTTTCAATGGAGATGAGAAGTCTTAAATAGATATCAATGAATTCTTTTGGAAAGAGCTTCGTGGAGCCAAAATCGAGAAGAATAATTTTTTCAGGAGTAAAAAGATAGTTACCATTTTGTGGATCAGAGTGAATCCTTCGTAATTTATAGAGGCTAAACATAAAGCTATCAAACAGACTTTGACCAAGTTTATTCCTATTTTGTTGAGGATATATAAGTGTCTTTTCAAAAGTATCGCCTTTCATAAGCTCCATAGTGAGAATTCTTTTTGTGGAAAAATCTTTAAAGACCTGAGGGACAACAATATTCGAAAATTCTTTTTCAAATTCTTCTTTAAAAAAGATTGCTTCGTTTGCCTCTATTTCATAATCACACTCTCGAATTATAGAATCTTTGATTTCTTCTATGACGTCTTTAATTTCAGGAAGATTTGGAATAAGTGTTTTAAAGACTTTTTCAATGGTATGAACATTCTTAAAGTCATTCTTGATTGCTTGTTGAATATTAGGATATTGTATTTTGACTGCGACCTCTTCACCAGAGTGAAGAATTGCTTTGTGAACCTGACCAATGGAGGCTGCTGCCATGGGCTTTGGATCAAAGAAATGGAAAAGCTCCTCGGGCAATTTATCAAATTCATCCTTAAAGACGCTATGAAGTTCCGTCTCTGTCATTGGAGGTGCTTCTTTTTGAAGCTTTTTAAATAAGGCACTGACTTCATCTGGCAATACCATATCTTCTGTTAAGGAGAGCATTTGGCCAATTTTCATGAAAGCGCCTTTAAGCTCTCCCATTGCCTCTATGATTTCCTTTGATGCCTCTATTTTTGCCATGAATTTGGAGCTTTCTTCTTTACCGCTGAGATGACCTTTGGCAAGTTTACCAGTGGCCTTGGCGAGCTTTAATCCAAGCTTAGATAATCGTTCGAAGCGTCCTGATGCTAGTTTTTTCATATAGTTATATCCTCTTACTCATCTTTACATCGAATTGGTGCTATAATATAAATAATGCGCACCACTAATTTTAACATGAGATAAGTTTATGGATGAAGCAGCAAATATTGTTACCCTAACGGAAAAAGCAAAAGAGCAAATTAGAAAGATATTCGAAACTGAAGAGAAAGGACCCAATGTTGGTCTTCGACTGGGCGTGATTGGTGGGGGATGTTCGGGTTTATCCTATAAACTGGACTTTGATGCTCAAAAAGAAAAAGATAACGTGATCAATTATGAAGGGTTCAAAGTCTATATTGATCCTAAATCGTCAATCTATCTAAAAGGTGTCATGCTTGATTTTCAAGATGGACTGGAAGGGAAGGGTTTTGTCTTCTCTAATCCAAACGCAACCAATACCTGTGGTTGTGGCGAATCTTTTTCAGTATAAAAATGACTATAACAAACTTTATTCAAAATCGGTTTGTAAAAGGATCTGGTCAGCTTAAGGATCATAGTGTCTTAGAAGTTAAAGGACCTGACTCGACTCCTTTTCTTCATGGTCAGTTGACTAATAATGTAAAAGATCTAGAATCCCAACATTTTCAACTTAACGCCCGTTTGGATCGTCAAGGCCGAGTTCGAAGCTTTTTATACCTCCTAAAAGAAAGTGAAGATCATTTAATTATCATTGTTCCAAGGGAATGGGCCTCTTCACTTAAAGAGGATTTAGAAAAATATATCATCATGGAAGAAGTTGAAATTTGTGAGGTCGAAAAGCATGCCTTTTTCCAGCTTGATGCAAGAGCCGATCTTAATCACAAGTCAGGTCAAAACTATCTAGGATATCCATTTGGAGAAAAAGGATTAATTTCATTTAATCCCTTTCCTAAGGCAAAAATTCTAAAAAGTGAAGATCTAGAAAGAATATGTGTAATTAATGGTTTTCCACAAATAAACGTGAATATTTTTGGCGGAGAGCTCGTCAATAATACTAGGCTTAATGATTTTGCTGTCGATTATAAAAAAGGCTGCTTCTTAGGACAAGAGACCGCCGCTAAAATTCAAACAAATAGAGATGTTACTTACTTTCCCGCGTTGTTAGTAACTAAAAATTCGTTTGATGGTGATCAGTTAACAGTGCAGGGAAGAAAAGTGGCGAGTATTTTCCGCTCACTCGTTTTTGAGGATATTTATTATTTTGAAATCTCACTCCATCGTGATTATCGAATAGATAAACTTGAACTCAAAGGTGATCAGCTTCAGGGACAGGTATTTACCTATCCACTTCAGGGAAGTGATTCCCTTGAGGAAAAAGCAAGAGAGCTTTTTTACAAAGCAACTAGTATATTTAATGAAGGAAAAGAACATGAAGCTTTGTGCTTGTTAGAGGATGCACTACACCTTTATCCTTTACCAGATGCTTATGAGTCCAAAGGTGTTATCCTAGGTAGATTAGGGGAATATCAAAAGGCCATTGATGTGATGAATGAGCTTCTTCAAGTTGATCCACAATCAATCATGGCCCATACCAATAAGTCTCTTTATCTTATGAAGCTAGGTAAAATAGAGGAAGCCGAAGCAGAAAAAGATAAGGCTACGGTGAAGTCCTTTAAAAAAGCCTCAGAAGATGCCAAACTCAAAAAACAGCAAGATGAAGAAATTATAAGAAGAGAAGGAATGTTTCAACAAGTTCTTGAAATTGACCCTGATGATCTCCTCGCAAACTTTGGAATGGCGGATATTGCATTTCGAAGAAAGGATTATGAGAGTACCCTCACTCTTACGAAAAAAGTGATTAAGAACCACCCTCAGCATAGTCAAGCTTACCTTCTCAACGGAAAGGCCCTTATTGAGCTAAAAAAGCCAGAAGAGGCAAAGGAAATTCTTGCTCTAGGAATTGAAAAGGCTAAAAAGAAAGGCGAACTTATGCCAGCCCAGGAAATGAGCCTTCTTTTAGGAAGTTTAAAATAAGTTATTCTTTTTTCTTTCCTCTTTCAAAACTGTTCTAAGGTCGTCTATTTTTCTCTTATTTCCATTTTCTAGCATAAGGTAGATCTTATCAAATTTTCCTTTAAGAGAATCAATATGATCCTGAATGGGTTGAATAATTTCCATACCTTCCTTTTCCATCTTTTCTTGTTCTTTGGCGTCAAGAAGGTCTGGCCAGCAGTAATCAAGCATAAGGTATTCTTCACAGAAGCGTACCCTGGCCTTTTCCATTTCTTTAGAGTTTAGGAAATCCTTACTATCTTCTGTCAGCTGATTAAATAGAAGCAGAGCCCAGTAAAAGGTAAAATAGGCGTGGTAAATACCTCGGATAGGCCTTCGCGACTTTCTCCAAGGACTATAATAAATCATCTCATCATCTTCATTGATAAGCTGAGCGGAATTAAGAATAGAGTTAAGGTAATGGTGACCATTTTCATGAAGAAGATCATCAAGAAGGTCAACGAAGTCTCGATCAAAAAGATTTATCGTAGAATAACCAGGAAGCTCTTGCATAGAGTAGCTTACAATACCAGCATCATCGGAAGGTACGATGACCTTGGTGAATTGGCAGAAAGTTTGATAAAGTTCTGGTGAAAGGTCTTGAATTATATCAAGTGCTCTTTCGACTTGATCCTTATTTCTGTCAATATTTTTATGAAAAGGAATCATTTTCACGGGATGTTTAAGATCAATGGCCTTAGATGTTCTCGCTAGTTTTACATCCTTATCAAGGATAATTTCACCTCTCTCTTTATCAACAGATTTAATAGCGAGTGAAGGAAAAAGAGGGAGATCTTTTGGAAGCCTATACTCATGAAGTTCTTCACCTACATAGATTGCCTCTTCGGTATCACCAATTTCTGGTAGTATATTATAAAGGACAGGAGATTTATCAAATGGCTCCTGTCCGATATGTAGGATAAAAAATGAAACGAGTTGATTTTCCAGCATGGGAATAAGTTTTAGAGAATTATCCAAAACCTCTGAACTCTCTTCCATAAGCTCAAGAAAGGCTTGCATATATTCACTCTTATTCCAGAAATCAAAAATATCATCTTCAATGTCCATTAGGACATCGCCCTTTGAGGTTTGATATTCTTCATGAAGGGAATCAAGATAAAGAAGCTTTTCAAGAAGAGTTGCCCAATAAAACTTGAGGCCGGAAAACTCATTAAGTTGTTGGTCTACAATATGATTATCTAGAAAGTCTTTTGTTGATTCAGAGATAATTTGAGCTTCACTATAAACAGGGTCAAGCCTTACTTCTCGTAAGAATTCCTCATAGGAATTCTTCATGGCTGTAAAATTTTCAGTTTGATAGTTGGATTGGAGAAGTTTAATTTTCATAGATAGACCCTTTTGCTGCGTTTTACTGCGCAGCAAAGAAGTCTGTCAATGAATTTTAAAGAGCGTCTTCAACAAGAATAGGTAACCTTTCGATTTCCTGTAGCTTTGTTTCTTTAAGCTGCTTGTAATCGTTCTTAATCTTATTGAATTCTTGTGGTGAAACTTTTTGCATAAGATCTCTATTTTCTTTATTAAGAATGGTTTTAAGAAAGAGAGAGTGAAGAAAGACACTACCTTTTCTTTGTGTAATTCCTCTTTTGAGAAGATTAAAGGCTTCATCCTTTTTATTCATTCTCAGATAAAGAGCTGCCATTCTAAAAAACTCACCTTCAGTAAGTACTTTATTTTTTTCGAGGTGCTGAATTTCTTTTATGGACTCTTCCTCATGACCCTCTTGCTCTAGGATTTGGGCGAGAGTCACTCGAATACCTTCCATTTTAGGACTAATTTTTAGGTGTTCTCTTAGATGGTTTATAGCATCCTTTGCCCTATTATTTTTCATATAAATTTCAGCCATTAATTGAATCATGGTTTCATTAAAATTTTTAGGGTCTGCTAATTTAAACGATTTATCAATATACTCTGTCGCTTGCTTGTAATCTCTAGCCAGATAAAAGAAATTGGCCATATATCTATAAAGGTTAGCAGTGGTGTACTCCCAAGCCTCTAGCTTAAGATTGATCACATTGGTTTCACCATATTTTAAAAGACTCTTGAAAACTTTATCAAGAAGAGCTCTTGATGGTGGATCGTAAGGTCGGTTGAGATTTACATGAAATGAATACTCAAGAATCATATTTCTAAGAAACTTCCACTGAGTCTCAAAAATATCTGGGCCACTATAATCTTTAGGATTTTTATAGAAATTTTCAATTCGAGAAAGATACTTCTCATTCTTTTTTCGAGTAATACTTAATGACTTTTGCATATAAGTTGTAGCGACTTTAGAAAAGGCTGCTTTAAGCTCATCCCCTTGGTAAGGGTCATTAGCTGCTGCATTTCTAGATTTAGATCCAGACTCTGCTATATCAGTTAGATAATTATACCAATTTTTAAGAGAAATAGCGCTTAGGTCAAATCGTTTCTGCATGGCCACCTTAGTCTCTTTTTTCTCAATGGCACTAGAAAATTGGTTCCAATCTACATCAGACTTGGATTGGAAAAGCCACGCTGAAATCTTTCCTGGATCATATCCATTAAAGTATTTCTTTTGCTTGTCTTTCATCTGGTTACGAATTTGATCGTTTTTCACAAGTTGCTCAATTCGATCAACAATTCTTTTAGGTTGCTCTTCATAAAAAGCAAGTCCATTTTTAACGTATTCATCTGTATTATCTTGCTCTTGTCCTCCAAGACCTTTCATAATGACCATGGGAATATTAAGTAGAGAGGTTTCTGTAAGTGTTACACCACCTGGTTTAGTGACAAGAATATCAGACGCTTTAATATATTTCATATAAAGCTCATTGGGCACTCGATTTACAATAACAACACGATCATCCTTATCAGCGATGGCCTTTAATTCTGCCGCATCGATGGTTGCCCCACCTGAAAGCGCAAGAATTTGATAATTTGTGCCCTTGAGGCGTTGTTGTGTTTGTCGGATTAATTCTGCGAGAGGAATAAAAGCCTCTCCACCTCTTGCGAGGGCCACAGTAGTTGCATCCGTTCTTAATTTTAATTCTTTTCGAATTTTTTCAGATCCTAGGTTATTAAGTTTAGAAATAATATCCTGAGCGACTGGGATTCCAGAAAAATCAAAATAACTCTGATACGGAGCTAGGTCCTTATACTTTTTAAAGACTTCTTCATATAAACCTTTAGTAGGCATAAAAATTTGATTTACCTTAGGAACCATATAGGCAAACTTTCTCACTCCATAATCTGTATAAAGAAGGGCCACTGGTAAATCGAGCTTACCTGGGTATAGATTCTTTAATAGATAAAAGACATGGGCTGCTCCCCAAAATACGGTAACAATAGCAGTGGGTTTTTCTTTTGCAAGGTATTTTGAGATCGTATAAAGGTTAAAATTTGTTTTAATGTCATCTGGGCTTTTTTCAAGATGCCATTTAAAAAACTTATTATAAGCCTCCGATTCTTTAGTTGCCCAATTGAGATATTTTTCTTTACCGGTTTCCTCTGAGTTATCATCGTAAATACTAAACTCTCTAATATCAACGAGCTTGGTCTCTACCTTCTTGCCTTTCTTTTTAAAGTATTCTTCAGCATGCTGAGCAATTCTCTTAGCCGGGATCATGTGACCCATTCCCATTCCGTACCAGAAAATAAGAATTTTATCATTGGCATAAGAGTTTAGGGGAATCAAAAGAATAAATAAAAATAGTTTTAAATATCTCTTCATTATATTTTCCTCGAAAAAACCTATATTTAGGCTTCCAAATTAATTATAGTTTATTAATTCTTATTATCGACCGAAAAATAGTTAAATTTAGTAAAAATAATTTCAAGGAATAATTATGAGAAGAAGCTTCTTTATTTTGGCTTTAATAATACCATCTCTTACATTTGGTTCCGCTGGAGGCCAAGGCAACAAAAACAATAATGGAAATAAAAGAGGATGGGAACAGGACCAAAATCCCCATAGTTCAGGTGGTAATGTTGGTGGTGAACCCAAAACTGCAGCTTCAACTCAGCAGCCTGCTCCTTTAACGAGTAATAGTCAGGACGCTGTCGAAAACAGCTGCCCATTTTGTGATAGTATTGGTTTCTCATTACTTCCTACAGCAACCATAGACGGAGATCGCAATAGATTTATTCTCTATCTAGGGACAAATGATGTCGTTAAAAATTCTAAAGACGCTATTCAACAAGAGGGTCCATTTAACGTTCTTGATTTTGGTACTTTTTCTGCAGGAATTGGTGTCTCTGCAGTTGCCTCAGTTGCCACAGCAGGCTCAGGCCTTTTAGTAGGGTTAAGTGTATCTGCAGGAACCTCTTATGAGTCATCAAGAGTGGTGAATACATATAAAGAAGCAAAGGAGCTACCTCGAATTAGCAAATTCCCAAAAGAATATAAGGAATTCGAAGAACTTCCGCCTGGAACTGTAATCATAACAAAAATGACAGGGACTATTACTTTTACGGGGGGAGCAGCACTAGGCTACGTTGCTTCGGTTACGGGAGAAGCAAGTGTTTCTGGACAATGGGTTGTTAAGATTGTGAAACCTAATAATTATGAAGTGAAAGTTACCCTTCAAGATCTCTATTCTACGAGTAAAGCTCTTTCAGGAAGACTAGCTCTTGGTTCAGTGAGAGAAAGTCGTACGAAACAAAAAGCAATTGCTTTTACCTTCGAACTCAATTTAAGAGATAAAAGGGGACGAAAGGCTTATGAAGAACTACTAGATGGTAAGGTTTCAGCTGTACAAGCTTTATTTAAAGATATGCCTAAAATCGTGAAGCAAATTAAAGAGGATTCTAATATTGAGGGACTTTTCACTCCCCTTGAAGAAAGTAAATCAAAAACAAAAAGTAAGGATCGAACTTATTCTATCGGTATACCCTTCTTACTGAGAGCTGAAAGGACGGCAAAACATTATGATCTTATAGATGAAGAGGTGAGATACCTAAAAGATCAAGATAATACAATTCTCGGGAGCGTTGTAGATGGTACAATTCTTTATAGTATTAGAGGTGCTCATTATACCTCAAAAAAGACAGGTGGCTTAATTTCAGATCATAAAAGTAGAATTAAAAAATTTAATGTTAAAATGGAAGAGATTAGTATTCCTTATATTGATCAAAAGGGTA